>JACRMD010000282.1 GCA_016215085.1 Solirubrobacterales bacterium
TCGTCGACCGCCAGCTCGGCGTCCTCGCGCGCCAGCCGCAGCTCGGCCGCGAGCTCGGCCGGGTCCATGCCGGGCGGCAGCTCGCGCACGATCCGCTCGTCGGTGGCGCCGCGCCGCACGGCGACCACGAGCGTGCCGTCCGGCCGCGTGCGCGTGTCGACGCGCCAGCGCACGCCCTGCTCGCGCCGGCCGGCGGCGATCGTGCGGACGATCGCCCAGACGAGCCCGGCGGCGGCGACGAGGACCAGCAGCTCGGCGAGCGCCCGCACGCGCTACCCGCCGTTCCCGCTGCCGCCGCTCTCGACGATCGTCGACAGGTCGCCGCCCAGCGCGCGCAGCCCCTGGGGCAGCTCCTTGATGGCGTCGATGCGCGCCTGCGCCGGGTTGCCGCGGTAGGCGTTGCGGGTCGCGCGGATCGCGCGCGCCTTCTGCTCGGCGACGCGGCGGTCGCCGATCGCCGTCTCGACCCGCTGCTGGGCCTCCAGCCGCTTGGTCGCGACCTGCGCGCGGGCGGCCGTCGCGGCGGTGACGCTCTTCTGGACCTCGGGGTCGAAGGTGACCTGCACGAGGCGGAAGCGGACGTTCTCGAAGTACGGGCCGCCGAGCGTGTCGCGGAGGTCCTGCTCGAAGGTCGAGGCGATCTTCTCCTGCACGGCCGCGAGGTTCTGCCCCGTGTTGGCCCGCGTCGGGACCCTGCCGGTCACGGCGGCGTCGACGTCCTGGACGTAGGCGCAGGTGTTGTTGAGCTCGACGCAGCGGTAGCCGCCGATGGCCTCGCGCAGCGCGTTGTCGAGCACCGGGCGGAACTGGACCGCCAGGAACGACGACCAGCCGTCGTCGCCGTCGTAGGGGGGCGGCCGCTGAAGGTCCGCACCCCGAAGCGGCGGTAGAACTCGCGCAGCGCCTGCGGGTCGGTGGTCAGGCGGAAGAGCGCCTGGCCCTCGATGCGCACCTGCACCGCGTCGGCCGTCGGCGTCGCGAAGAAGTCGACGTTGCGGCGGTCGCTCTGGCTCGGGTCGGCCGAGATGATGTAGTTGCGCTCGGTCGCCGGGAAGCAGTGCTGCTTGTTGAAGATCCCGATGTTCTGGACGCCGCTGGAGGGCTGGCGGACCTCCTTGACGCCGCGGCCGTCGAACGGGCCGCCCTCCTGCACGACGCACACCTCCCCGGGCGGGACCGACTTGAAGCCGGCGATCCAGTTGATGCCGAGGACGAGGAGGACGAGGCCGGCGATGCCGAGCCCCGCCAGGACGCCGACGCTGCGCCGGACCGTGGGGTCGCTCATGGCGCGAGATCATGTCGTCAAGGGCGGCGGCATCGGGCACCATGGTCTCCATGCGCACCACGTGCGCGGCGCTCGCGCTCGCGGCCCTGCTCGGCGGGGGCCTGGGCGGGTGCGGCTCCGGGCCGGCCCGGCCCGACCGCGTGGTACGGGAGCTCAGCGAGGAGCCGCCGGCGGACCTGCTGCCGCCGCGGCGCGTGCCGCGGCGCGGCTCCGGCCCGGCCGACGCGGCCTCGGCGCGGGTCATCCGCGCATGGGCGGGCGCGCTGCGCCGCGGGGACGTCGAGCGCGCGGCGCGCTACTTCGCGCTGCCCAGCCGCTTCCAGAACGCCACGCCGGTGGTCACGATCGACACGCCGGCCGAGGCGCTGGCCGTGAACCTGTCGTTCCCGTGCGGCGGCGTGCCGGTGAAGCTCGCGGCGGCGCGCGGCGGCTTCACGATCGTCACCTTCCGGCTGGTCCGCAGGCCCGGCGCCGACTGCGGCCAGGGCACCGCTCTACGACGCCGACGACCGCCGGCCGAGCCCCGCGGTCACCGTCGACCCCGGGCCCGAGGAGGCCTGAAGGGCGGCGAGCGCCTCCGCGGCGGCCTCGCGGCCGGACCGGATCGCGCCGTCCATGTAGCCCGACCAGGTCGTGGCCACCTCGGCGCCCGCCCACGAGATCGGGCCGATCGGCGCCCGCAGCGCCTCACCGAACGACGTCCATGCGCCGGTCGTCATGCCGCAGCCGTAGCAGCCGCGCGTGAACTCCTCCTCGGCCCAGGACTGCTCGACGTACTCGGTCGGCGTGTGCGCCGCCTCGCCGAAGAACCGGGCGAAGCAGTCGACGACCTCCGCGCGGCGCTGCCCCGCGTCCTGGCGGCCCGCGCGGCGGGCGAAGTCGCCCTCGAGGAACCCGAGCAGGACGCCGGGCGTGCCGTCGGGCGGGGAGTTGTCGAAGGTGACGCGCACCGGGCCGCGGTCGCTGGTCGCCTGGCCGGTCAGGCCCTGGTCGCGCCAGAACGGCCGGTCGTAGACCGCCATGCACTTCCACACCGTGCCCTGCGGCGTGCGCTGGGTCAGCTGGTCGCGGTAGCCCGGCACCGGCGGCGCGTAGATGATGCGGTTGGTGAGCGCGGGCGGCAGGGCGACGATCGCGCGGCGGGCGCGGACGCGGACGTCGCCGTCGGCGTGGACGACCACGCCGTCGTCGCCGTGCTCGATCCGCCGCACCGGCGCGCCGAGCACGAGCGCGCCCTCGGGCAGCTCCTCGGCCAGCCGCAGCGCGACCCGCTGGGAGCCGCCGACGAAGCGGCGGTCCTGCGCGCCGCCCTCGGTGCCGACGAGGTCGTCGAACGACCCGGCGCTGTTGATGTAGAACAAGACGTGCAGCAGCGAGACGTCGGCGGGCTCGGCCGCCCACACCGCCTGGCACCCGAGCTCCAGCAGCGTTCGCGCGCCCTTGGTCGCGCACGCGCGGTTCAGCCACGTCTGGAAGGTCATCGAGTCCAGCTCGCGAGCGCGCGGCGCGGTCCACGGCGCGCCGGTCGGCACCGTCTTCGCCAGGCGCTCGAGCCGCTTCTGCGCCTGCAGCGTGTCGGCGAGGATCGCGGGGTTGATCCGCGGGATCGCGCCCTTGTAGCGCTTGAGCCCGCCGCGCCACTCGAGGACGTTCTCCCCCTCGTTGTACGTGGGGTAGGTGTCGACGCCCAGCTCGCGCGCGAGGTCCAGCAGCGCCGTCTGCGTCGGGCCGGCCCACTGGCCGCCGATCTCCACCACCTTGCCCGGGTGGGCCGCGAGCTCGTGGTTGAGCAGCCGCCCGCCGACGCGATCGCGCGCCTCGACGACCACGGCGTCGCGCCCGGCGGCCAGCACCGCCCGCGCGGCGCACAGCCCGGCCAGCCCCGCACCCACCACCACCACGTCGGTCTCGCGCATGGGCGCGAGCCTACCTCTAGCCCCAGAACAGGTTGAAGAGCCCGAACTGCCGCTCGGGCGCCCACGCGACGGGCGGGCCCAGCCGCATCCGCAGCGCGTCGTTGAGGCGCACGAAGCGCCACGAGCGCAGCGCCTCGCGCGCGGGCTCGTTGGCGTCGGGCACGACCAGCGTGCCGGGCCCGGGGCCGCGCGAGGCGGCGGCCATGAGCGCGATGCCGGCGGCGGGGTCGGTCGCGGCGATCGCCGCGCCCGCACCCCACGGCGAGGTCAGCGCCCAGCCGTCCAGCCCGTCGCCGGGGCCGTCGGCGGCCACGCCGGCCAGTGGCGCGATCACGTCCAGCACCGCGCCGCGGTCCTCGCCGGTCGCCGCGCGGTCGACGGCGCGCAGGCCGTCGCGGTCGCGCTCGGCGAGGTGGCGCAGCGGGACGCCGGGCGCGCTGCCGGCCACGCCGCGCCACGCGGTCGCGCGGCCCTCGCTTTCGAAGCCGAGCCGCTCGTAGACCGGGCGGCCGGCCTCGGTGGCGTAGAGCAGGACCGTGACCGCGCCCTGCTGGCGCAGCCACGCGACGGCGCCCTCGGTCAGCGCGCTGCCCGTGCCCTGCCGGCGCGCCTCGGGGGCGACGCCGAGCGCGCCGATCCAGCCGGTCGCGCCGAAGGAGGCGCAGCATGCGACGCCGATCGGCCCCTGCGGGCCGTCGGCGAGCAGGATCGCGCCCGCCGGCGAGCGCCGCGGGTACTCCAGCAGCCGCCCGACCTGCGTGCCGAACCCGGCCCGCCGCAGGAGGTCGCACGCGAGCGCGACCTCGTGGTCGGCGGCTTCGCGGACGGCCGGTGCGGACAGCACCGGCCGAAGTCTATGGGGGCTAGTACGGGGGCCGGTCGACGTAGCGGTCGCGCGTGACGACGGTGTCGCGCCGGTTCCACATCTGCGTCATGAAGAGCGAGATGACGAGCCCGACGATGCCCACGACGAGGAGGATCAGGCCGACCGTGGCCAGGTCCACGCCGCTGATGGCGTCTGACACCGCAAAGCGGAGGATCGCGCCGACGGCGATGAGGAAGAGCGAGGTTCCGATGCCCATGACCGGCGGTGTACCCACCGGCACTAGGCTTCATCCGGATGACCACGACGCTGACCGACGTCTACGAGATCCCCCAGGAGCTCCGCGACTTCCGCGACCTCGTCCGCCAGATCGCCGAGGAGCAGGTGGCTCCGCGCGCCGCCGAGATCGACATCAAGGACGAGTACCCCTGGGACCTCCGCAGGCTCCTGGCCGAGCAGGACATCCTGGGCCTGCCGTTCGCCGAGGAGTTCGGCGGCACCGGCACCGGCACGCTGATGCTCCAGATGGCCGTCGAGGAGCTCGCCAAGGCGTCGGCCGCCGTCGCGCTCATCCTGATGGTCCAGGAGCTCGGCTCGCTGCCGATCCAGCTCTTCGGCTCCGACGAGCTCAAGCAGCGCTTCCTCCCGCGCTGCGCGACCGGCGAGTGGTCGCCGGCCTTCGCGCTGAGCGAGCCCGACGCCGGCTCGGACCCCGCCGCGATGCGCACCACCGCGCGCCTGGACGGCGACGAATGGGTCATCAACGGCACCAAGAACTGGATCACGAACGCGGGCGTCGCCGACTTCTACGTGGTCTTCGCCGTCACCGATCGAGAGAGCAAGCGCATCACGGCGTTCGTGGTCGAGAAGGAGCGCGAGGGCTTCAGCGTCCCGAAGTACGAGCACAAGCTCGGCATCCACGGCTCGCCCACCGGCCAGCCGGTCTTCGACGACGTGCGCGTGCCGCAGGAGAACGTCGTCGGCGAGGTCGGCCGCGGCCTGTCGGTCGCGCTCGGCACGCTCGAGCGCACGCGCCTGGGCGCCGCCGCGCAGGCGGTCGGCATCGCGCAGGGCGCCATCGACTACGCCCTCGCGTACGCGAAGGAGCGCATCGCGTTCGGCAAGCCGATCATCGAGCTGCCGACGCTGCAGAACAAGCTCGCCGACATGCAGACCAAGACGGCCGCCGCGCGCGAGCTGCTCTACAAGGCCTGCGCGAAGATGGACCGCGGCGACGCCGACAAGGCCATGTACTCGTCGATGGCCAAGCTGTTCGCCTCGGACACCGCGATGGAGGTCACCGTCGAGGCCGTCCAGGTCCTCGGCGGCTACGGGTACGTCGGCGAGTACCCGGTGGAGCGCATGATGCGCGACGCGAAGATCACCCAGATCTACGAGGGCACCAACGAGATCCAGCGCCTCGTGATCGCGCGGCAGATGAAGGGCTGACGAGCATGCCGCTGCGTCGCATCCTCCTCGCCGCCGGCCTGGCCCTCAGCCTCGGCCTGACCGCGGTGGTGCTGCTGCGCGGCGGCTTCGCCTCGAACGGGTTCACCAAGCTCGTCGAGACGCTCGCCGTGCTGGTCGTCGGCGCGGCGGCGCTGCTGGGCGGGATGGCGCTCGTCGGCCTGCGCATGGCCGACTGGCGCGAGCCCGAGTCCGAGGAGGAGTTCGAGCGCGTCGTGCTGCGCGCCGAGCGCCTGGCCCGCGACGGCACGGCGGCCGAGCCCGACGAGATGGAGTTCGAGGACCTCGACCCCTACCTCGACGCCGACTTCGAGGAGCTCGTCCGCGAGGCCCTCGACGACCTCCCCGACTGGGCGCTCAACGCGCTCAACCGCAACGTCGCGGTCGTGATCTCCGACGGCGGCCGCCGCCGCGGCGCCTACGGCCTCTACCACGGCGACGGCGCGACCCGCGACGACGTCGCGGACCGCATCGTCATCTACCGCGACACCCTGCGCCGCGACTTCGGCCACGACCCGGACCTCCTGCGCGAGCAGGTGACGATCACCGTGCGCCACGAGCTCGCCCACCACATCGGCTTCGACGAGCTCGGCGTCCGCGACCTCGGCCTCTAGCCTGGAGGGGGTGCCCCGCGCCCTCGTCGTCCTGCTCGCCGTCGCCTGCGGCGCCGCGGTCGCCAACCTCTACTACGCCCAGCCGCTGCTCGACACGATCGCGGGCGACCTGCACGTCGCGCCGTCGACGGCCGCGCTGCTGGTGACCGCGTCGCAGGTCGGCTACGCGGCCGGCCTGCTGCTGCTCGTCCCGCTGGGCGACCTGCTGGACCGCCGCCGGATGGTGTCGCGCATGCTCGTCGTCACCGCCGCCGCGCTCGGGCTGGCCGCCGCCGCCCCGAGCCTCGCGGTGCTCGGCGTCGCGATCGCGATCGTCGGCGTCACGTCGGTCGTCGCGCAGGTGCTCGTGCCGCTGGCCAGCGCGCTGGCCGCGCCCGAGGAGCGCGGGCGCGTCGTCGGCGTCGTCATGAGCGGCCTGCTGCTCGGCATCCTGCTCGCGCGGACGGTCAGCGGCGTGCTCGCCCAGGTCGGCGGCTGGCGGCTGGTCTACGTCGTCGCGGCCGTGCTCATGGTCGCGCTGGCCGCCGTGCTGCGCCGCGCGCTGCCGCCCGACGCGCCGGGCCACGGCAGCGGCGTGCCCGGCTACGGCGCCCTGCTGCGGTCGGTCGGCTCGCTCGTGCGCGAGGAGCCGCTGCTGCGCCGGCGGATGGTCTACGGCGCGCTGGGGATGGCGGCGTTCAGCGTCCTGTGGACCGCGCTCGCGCTGCTGCTGGCCGGCGACCCCTACAA
Source organism: Solirubrobacterales bacterium (assembly GCA_016215085.1). Lineage (GTDB taxonomy): Bacteria > Actinomycetota > Thermoleophilia > Solirubrobacterales > Solirubrobacteraceae > Baekduia. The sequence continues at coordinate 6,835 of JACRMD010000282.1, forward strand.
CTACAACGAGGCGACGATCGGCCTGTTCGGGCTCGCGGGCCTGGCGGGCGCCGGCGCGGCGCAGTCGGCCGGCCGGCTCGCCGACCGCGGCAAGGGCCGCGCGGCCACGGGTGCCTTCTGGGGGGCGATCGCCGCTGGGTGGGCGCTGCTGGCGCTGGGGGAGACCTCGGTCGCCGCGGTGATCGCCGGCGTCGTCGTCCTCGACCTCGGCGTGCAGGGCCAGCACATCCTCAACCAGAGCACGATCTACGCCCTGCGCCCCGACGCGCGCAGCCGCGTGACGACCGCCTACATGACCTCCAACTTCCTCTGCGGCGCGGTCGCCTCGGCGGGCGCCGCCGTCGCGTGGGACGCGGCGGGCTGGGGCGGGGTGTGCGCGCTGGGCGGCGCGCTCAGCGTCGCGGCGCTCGGGGTCTGGGCGGCCGAGACCGCGCCTAGCCGGGGCCGCCGTCGCGCCGAAGCCACGTGAGCACGGCGTGCACGCGCAGGTTCGCGCCCGGCACCGTGTGCAGGCCGAGCTTGGCGAAGATGCTCGAGACGTGCTTCTCGACGGCGCCCTCGCTGACGACGAGCGCGCCGGCGATCGCCGCGTTGGACAGCCCCTGGGCCATGAGGTCGAGCACGTCGCGCTCGCGCGGCGTCAGCTCCTCCAGCGGGTCGTCCTTCCGGCGGCGGGCCAGCAGCTGCCCGACGACCTCGGGGTCCATCGCCGTCCCGCCGTCCGCGACGCGCGTGACGGCCTCGACGAAGTCCGACGGGTCGGCGACGCGGTCCTTGAGCAGGTAGCCGACCGCCGGCCGGGCGGGGTCGACGTTCTCGGCCAGCAGCTCGGCCGCGTAGGACTCCTCGACGTACTGGGAGAGCACGAGCACCGGCGTGCCGGGCACCTGGCGACGCGCCTCGAGCGCCGCGCGCAGGCCCTCGTCGCGCTGGCTGGGCGGCAGCCGGACGTCGACGATCGCGATGTCGGGCCGGTGCTCGACCACCGCCGCCACGAGCGCCGGCCCGTCGCCGACGGCGGCCA
>JACRMD010000326.1 GCA_016215085.1 Solirubrobacterales bacterium
GAGGACGCGTTGTGCAGCGCCTCGCGCAGCTCTTCGCGTGACTCGCCCTGGTGGAGGGCGAGATCGATCTCGGTGCGCAGCAGCGCCAGGGGCGTGCGTAGCTCATGGCCGGCGTCGGCGACGAACGCCCGCTCGCGCTCGAGGCCCGCTTCGAGCCGGTCGAGCATCTCGTTGAGCGTGGTGCCGAGCCGCTCGAGCTCGTCGCCGGTCGACGCGACCGGCAGCCGCTCGTCTGCATTGTCCGCCGAGATCGCCGCCGCACGCCGTCGCATCGATTCGACCTGCCGGAGCGAGACGCCCGCGAGCAGGTAGGCGACGCCGGAGGCCAGCAGCAGCGCGGCCGGGCCGGCGATCAGCAGCTCGTCGCGGAAGCGGGCGAGCATCTCTGCGCGGTTCTGCAGCGTGGCTCCCACCGCGAGCACGAGCGGCCGGCCGTCACGCGTGACCGCACGGGCGAGGATGCGCGAGGGCTCGTCGAGGCCCGGGACCGACCGGCGCTCGACGTAGATCGGGTGGCGGCGCGCGGCCCGCAGCTCCGCCGGCGTGAGCAGGCTGGCGGCGTCCAGCGGGCGCGTTGCATCGACCACGCGGCCGTCGGGCGTGAGCAGTTGCGCGTAGCGCTCACCGTGCTCGATGAACCCGCTGGCCGGATCGGCGGCCAGCGTCGTCCCAGGATGACGCACCAGCGTGGCGAGATCGTCGGCACGCAGTTGCAGGTCACCGTCGAGCGCCTGCGAGAGGTGCGAGCCGAGCCGCACGTACAGGAAGAAGCCGGCAGCGGCCAGCACGACGGCCAGCGCTAGTGTCGATGCTGCTGCGACGCGGACCCGGATCGGCGTCCGCCTCATGGGCGCAGCCGGTATCCCGCACCGCGCACGGTCTCCAGCGAGCAGCGCCCGAACGGCTCGTCGATCTTGCGGCGCAGCCGCCCGACGTAGACGTCGACGACGTTCGAGCGGTTCTCGTAGGCGACGTCCCACGCGTTGTCGAGCAGGTGCAGCCGAGACAGCACCTCGCCGGGCCGGCGCATGAAGGTCTCGAGCAGCGCGAACTCCGTCGCCGACAGGATGACCGGGATCGAGCCGCGCATCACCTCGCGTGTCGCCGGGTCCAGGCGCAGGTCGCCGACGCACAGTGGCGCTGCGCGATCGTTGCCGCCCCGGCGCGTGAGCGCGCGCAGCCGAGCGAGCAGCTCCGTGAAGGCAAACGGCTTGACCAGGTAGTCGTCGCCGCCGGCGTCCAGCCCGGCGACCCGATCCTCGACCGCATCGCGCGCGGAGAGCATCAGGACCGGCGCCCAGACGCCGGCGCTGCGCAGCCGCCGGCAGGTCTCGAACCCGTCGATCCCGGGGAGCATCACGTCGAGGACGATCACGTCGACGTCCGCGTCGGCCGCCGCATCGATCGCCTCCTCACCGGTCGTCGCGACATCCGCGCTGAGGCCTTCGTGCACGAGCCCGCGCCGAATCAGGGTCGCCATCCGCAACTCATCCTCGACGATCAAGACATGCACGGCCGCAGCATGCTCCCTCGATGAGGTGAACGCCAGATGACAGCGCGATGACGCTGTCACGTCCTTGTCATCCGTGCCTGTGAGCGTCGGCTCTGATCCTCGAGGAGGCCTCCGATGAGAACACCAGTCGTCGCCATCTCCGCACTCGCCGCGACGCTCGCGATCGCCGCGTCGCTCGGTGCCACAGCACACTGGGGGGAGCGAGCGCGCGCCGCGAGCGCTCCGCCGCCCCCGGCCGGCTCCGCCTTCCGTGCGCGCGTGCGCAACCCGTGGTTCCCGCTCGTGCCCGGCACGCGCTACGTCTACGAGGGCATCAAGGACGGCAAGCCCGCCCGTGACGTGTTCACGGTCACGAACGCGACGAAGACGATCCAGGGCGTGCCGTGCGTCGTGGTCCAGGACCGCCTCTACCTGGGCGGCCGGCTGCACGAGCGCACCACCGACTGGTACAGCCAGGACGCCGCCGGCAACGTCTGGTACTTCGGCGAGAGCACGGCCGAGCTCGACGCTCACGGCAAGGTCACCAGCACCGAGGGCAGCTGGACGGCCGGCGTCGACGGCGCGCGTCCCGGCATCTTCATGCCCGCCCACCCGCGTCGCGGGCAGTCCTACCGGCAGGAGTACTACAAGGGCCACGCCGAGGACCACTTCAAGATCATCGGGGTGCTCTCCGGCGTCACCGCCCGGCACGCGCAAGCAGCGCTGCTCACTCGCGAGTGGACTCCGCTCGAGCCGGGGGTGATCGACCACAAGACCTACGTGCGCGGCATCGGCACCGTGCTCGAGCAGACTGTCACGGGTGGCGACGAGCGCAGCGAGCTCGTGCGGATCACGAGGACGCCATGAGCAGCACGATCCTCGCGCGCGGGATCGCCAAGCGCTACGGCGACCTGCTCGCGCTCGACGGCGTGAGCTTCAGCGCCGAAGCGGGCGAGGTGCTCGGCGTCCTCGGGCCCAACGGCGCCGGCAAGACGACGGCGATCCGCGTGCTGACCACGATCCTCGAGCCCACGACGGGCACGTTCTCGGTCGCCGGCGTACCTCACGGACGCCCGGAGGAGATCCGCCGCCGGATCGGCGTGCTGCCTGAGAGCGCGGGCTACCCCGAGCGCCAGACCGGCGGTGAGTTCCTGCGCTATCACGCGCGGCTGTACGGCCGCTCCGGCAGGGGTGCGCGCGACACCGCGGCAACGCTGCTCGCGGAGGTCGGCCTCGGCGATCGCGAAGACCATCTGATCGCCTCCTACAGCCGCGGGATGCGCCAGCGCCTGGGCATCGCACGAGCGCTCGTCAACGATCCGCGGGTGGTGTTCCTCGACGAGCCGACGCTCGGCCTCGATCCCGCCGGACAGCGCCAGATGCTGGCCATCATCAGCAGGATCGCCGGCGAGCTCGACGCGACGGTACTGCTCTGCACGCATCTGCTCGACGAGGTCGAGCAGATCTGCACGCGCGTGCTGATCCTCCACCGTGGGCGGGTCGTGGCGCACGGTACCGTCGCCGAGGTCGCCGCCCGCGCCGCCGCGCCGCGTACGGCGACGATCCGCTTCGCCGACGACGACCTGGCGGCCGCGCGCACGGCGTTGTCGGGGTTCGAGGTCACGCCGGCGGCGGGCGGGCTGACGGTCGCGCTGGATGGCGGCGACAGCAACGAGGCGCTGCGTCGCCTGCTGGACGCCGGCGTCTCGGTCCGCGCCTACGAGCTGGGCGCGGCTCGCCTCAGCGATGCCTTTCTGGCGGTCACCGCGGGCGGCCGATGAGTGCGACTCCGAGCTCCCGCCGGACCCAGATGGGCACCGTCGTGCTCGCCCAGGAGCTGCGCGAGCTGTGGCTCGGGGGTCGCGCCCTGGTCCTCAGCGTCGGCTTCAGCCTGCTGTTGAGCGTGATCGCATACCTCGTGGCCAGCAACCAGGCGCTGAACTTCCTCGAGCACCGCGAGGCGGTGAGCCTCGTGCTGCAGGTCGCGATCGCGGTCGGCGCGCTGCTGTGCCTGCTCACCGCAGCCGACGCGATCAGCGGCGAGCGTGAGCGGGGGACGCTGGAGAGCCTGCTGCTGACCCCCGCCCGGCGATCGTCGCTGGTCGCCGGAAAGCTGCTGGCGTCCCTGTCGCTGTGGTTCGCCGCGTTTGCGATCTCGGTCCCGTACGTGTGGTTCCTGGCGCGAGGAGTCGGCGTCGTCGGCCATGCGCTCGCCGGCGGCAGCGCGGTCGGGACGCTGCTGGCCGCGTGCCTCGCCGGCCTGGGCATGCTGATCTCGATCGTCGCATCGACGAACCGCGTGAGCCTCTCGGTCGCGCTGCTCGCCCTGCTCGCGCTGTTCGCGCCGACCCAGCTGCCGACGGGCGCCACGAGCGGGTGGGCCGGCGGCTGGCCTCACCGGTCGCGGGTGCGCTGCTGGTCGTCGCGCTCGCGCTGTTCGCGGGGGCGCGTGGGCTGCGACTACGGGGTGGAGGCGCGCGATGATCGGCCCCACCGCCGCGACACTCGCCGCAGTCGTGGCGACCGCCACGCTCGCCTCCGGCGCCCGTGCGGCCGAGAACGTGACCGTCGCGGTGGACCGCACGAACGTCTCCACCGCGCTCGGCCGGTCGTTCACGGTCCGTACGACGATCGCCAACCCCGCCGGCGCCGCGGCGACCGGACTTGTGGCCCACCTCAACGTCGTCGCCCTCAGCCCGGGGCTCTATGTCGATCCCGAGGACTGGTCCGCACACCGCACCCGCTACCTGCCCGAGATCCCCGGCCACGGCGCGACAACGGTCGCCTGGAAGCTCGACGCCGTCAACGCCGGCGAGCTGGGCGTCTACGTCGCTGTGCTTCCGCGCGACCGGACCGCTGCCCCGCAGACGGGCCCCTACGTCCGCGTCCACATCTCCGACCGCAAGGAGATCGACGCCGGCGGCATCCTGCCGCTGGCGATCGGCGTACCCGCGCTTCTCACGCTTGTCACGCTCGGCACTCGCAGGAGGCGTCGCCGCCCGGCGGCGTGAGCAGTGGTGCAGGCTTCATCCGCCCGGATCGTGGTCCTTTCGGCACTGCTCGCCGGCGGCGCAGCCATCGGCGTGGTGGCGTTCGGCGGCGGGCATCACAACACCGCGGCGCCGGCGGGCGAGATCACGCTCGTCGGCCGCGGCGACGTGGCGGTGACCGTCGGCGGGATCGGTCACGTGGCGACGCTCACCGGTGCGGCGCGCCTCACGGTGGTCGCCGGTGGCGCGTCCGCGTCGACGTCCGCTCAGACCGCTGCCGGCGGCTCCGCGAGCACGGCCGGCGGCAGCGCTCGTGAGGTCCCGGCCGACGCCGTCTTCCCCGCCGTGACCGGCCACGTCACCCACCTGCTCGTCAAGCCCGGCGACGTCGTGGTCGCGGGCCAGCCGGTGGCGAGGCTCGCCGACGACGGCACGATCGCGACCAGCCTGCTGCAAGCGCGCTCAGACCTCGCGGCCGCTCGGCTGGAGCTCGCGCAGAAGCGCGTCCAGGACCCGGCCCGGGGAGTCCCACCGACGGCCGCGGAGATCGCGGCCAGCCGCCAGAACGTGCTGGCATCCCGCGCGAAGCTGCGCACCGTGCTGGCGGGCCCGTTGCCCGGGGACGTCGCCACAGCCCGCGCGGACCTCGCGAAGGCCCGAGCGGACCTCGCGACCCTCCGTTCAACCACCCCATCCGCTCGGGCGACCGCAGAGCTCGCAGTCCAGACGGCCCAACAGAAGCTGGCAGCCGTGACGGGCGCGCCCGAGCCCACCGAGCTCGCGGTTGCGAAGCTCGACCTCGCGAAGGCGACGCTCGACCAGGAGACGCTTCTCGCCCCGTCCAGCCCGGCGAGTGCCACAGCGCTGACCGCCGCGGACCTGGCGGTGGCGGCCGCTCAGCAACGACTGGCCGATGCCCAGGCCTCGGGGACGGCGGCCGACATCGCGACGGCACGCGCCGACCTGGCCAGGGCGCAGGCGGAGCGCGAGGCGCTGAACCCCGCGCGACCGCCGACCGCTGCGGCGCGGACCGCGGCGCAGCTCGCCGTCGACGCCGCGCAGGCCAAGCTCGACGCCCTGCTCCATCCCCCCGCCGCGGCGGTGACCGCGGCACGCCAGGACCTGGCCAGAGCCGAGGCCGATCTCGCGGCGCAGCGGGCCGCCGGCAGCCACTCCTCGCGGGCTGCCGCCGAGGCGGCGGTGACGGCCGCGCGCCGTCGTCTGCGACAGCTCACAGGCCCGCTGCAGCCGGACGTCGTCGCCGGCGCTCAGCTCGATCTGCGCAAGGCCCAGGCCGATCTCGCCGTGCTGCAACAGCGCGGAGCGCCGGCGAGCGCCGTGGACCTGCAGCTCGCACGGCTGAAGGTCGACGTGGCGGCCCAGCGGGTCGGGCTCGCACAGCAACTGCAAGGCATGCAGGTCGTGCGGTCCAACGCGAGCGGGACGGTCACGAGCATCCTGACGTCCGAGGGCGCCAGCGCCGACGCGACGACGCCCATCGTTCGCGTCCAGGATCTCCGGCATCTCGTCGTCACCCTCGACCTCAGCGAGTTCGATGTCGGCCGCACGCGCCTTGGTGCCTCGGCGCTGGTGACGGTCGACGCGCTCGGCGGCAGGCAGTTCGGCGGCCGTGTGGCCGACGTGGCGGCGTCGGGCACGGACAACGGAGGCGTGGTGAACTTCCCGGTCACGATCGCGCTGCGCTCGCACGATGGGCTGCGGCCGGGGATGAGCGCCCGCGCGCGCATCGTGGTGCGTCGCGTCCGCGCGGTCGTGCGCGTTCCCCTGGCCGCCGTCCGACAGGCCGCCCAGCCCACGGTGATGGTCCGCGGGCCGGGCGGGCGCCTGGTCGCACACCGCGTGGTGCTCGGCCTGACCGGCGCCAGCTATGTCGAGGTGCGACGCGGCCTGCGTGCGGGCGACCGCATCCTGGTCCCCTCGTCGGGCGATTAGGGAACGCCCGGGTGGCCGACCTCGTCATCGCCACGGAGGACCTGCGCAAGCGCTACGACTCGGGCGAGTTGAGCGTGGAGGCCTTGCGCGGCGTCGACCTCACCGTTGCGCCGGGCGAGCTGGTGGCCGTCATGGGCCCGTCGGGCTCGGGCAAATCCACACTGCTGTCCATCCTCGGCTGCCTCGAGCAGCCGACCAGCGGGTCCTACCTCCTCGCCGGCGAGGAGGTCGCGCGGTTCGACGAGCGCAAGGCCGCGCGCGTCCGGCGCGAGCGCATCGGCTTCGTCTTTCAGTCCTACAACCTGCTGCCCCGCTCGACCGCGCTGCAGAACGTCGAGCTGCCGCTGATCTACGCCCAGATCCCGCGTGACGAGCGCCGCCGTCGCGCCGCGCGGGCCCTCGAGTCGGTGGGGCTGGCAGACCGGCTCGCGCACCTGCCCAGTCAGCTGTCCGGGGGCCAGCAGCAGCGCGTCGCTGTCGCACGCGCGATCGTCACGGAGCCGGCCGTTCTGCTTGCCGACGAGCCGACGGGCAACCTCGACTCCCACAGCGAAGCCGAGATCCTGGAGATCCTCGACGACCTGCACGACCGCGGCGCGACGATCGTGATGGTGACCCACGCGCGCGAGGTTGCCGAGCACGGGACGCGCATCCTGCACATGCTCGACGGGCGGATCGAGATCGACGAGACGCTGCGCGCGTCGCGCGCAGCGCCTGTGCCCACGTGAGCCTCGCCGAGCAACTCGGGCTGGCCGTGCAGGCGCTGCGCGCCAACTGGCTGCGCGGGCTGCTCACCGCGCTCGGGGTCATCATCGGGGTCGCGTCGCTGGTCACGCTGACGGCGATCAGCGCCGGAGCGCGGGAGGGTGTGGCGACCGATCTCAAGCGGCTGGGGCCGAACATCGTCCTGCTCGACGGCGAGTTCATCACGCTGCCCAACGGCGTGACGACGCCCACCGACCGGACGCTCACCCGCGGCGACCTCGAGGCCGTCGCTCGGTTGCCGTCGGTGCGCGCGGTGGCCGCGCGGCAGGTCGTCGAGGGGCTGACGATCTCCTCGGGCCGCGTCAGGACCAGCCCGTTCGTCAGCGGTGTGAGTCCCGACTACCTGCGGATCCACAATGTCACGGCGGCCCAGGGCCGCCTGCTCACCCGCGACGACAACCGCTTCGGGCGCGAGGTGATCGTGCTCGGCTCCATCCCAGCACGACGGCTCTTCCGCGCCGCCGCGGCGGTTGGCCACACCGTCCGCGTGCTCGATCGCGAGTTCACGGTGGTGGGCGTCTACGCACGCCGCGGCAGCCTCGGTGGCGAGAACCTGGACAACAACGCGTTCCTGCCGCTCACGGTCGCCAAGCGCGTGCTCTTCGGCGGCGACAACGTCCACGGCGCCGACGTTCAGGTCGCCTCCGCGGCCGACGTCGCCCCCACCATGGACGCGATCGACAGCCTCATGGCCGAGCGCCACAAGATCGGCGGCGGCCTGGAGGACTGGTCGACCGAGGACCAGGCGCAGATCATCAACGCCGCGCAGGCCGCGACCTCGACGTTCCAGACGCTCACGCTCGCGCTCGGCGCCATCGCGCTGATCGTCGGTGGCATCGGGATCATGAACATCATGCTGGTGTCGGTCACCGAACGCACGCGCGAGATCGGCATCCGCAAGGCCTTGGGCGCGGACCCCCGACACATCCAGGGGCAGTTCCTGACCGAGGCGCTCGTGCTGTGCACAGCCGGCGGAGCGCTCGGCGTCGGCCTCGGGCTGGCCGTCGCGCGCGTCGTGAGCTCACTTGCCGGCTGGCAGACGGTGATCGCGCCGGGAACCTTGGTCGTGGCCTTCGCGACCGCGTTGGCCGTCGGCCTGTTCTTCGGGTTCTATCCGGCGCGCCGCGCCGCCCGGCTCCCGCCGGCGGTGGCGATGCGCTACGACTGATCGCCCCGTTGCGTTCTCGAGGTGATCGCCGCCAGCGTGCCGCGATGGCATCGATGAGCTGCCCTCGCCCATCCCCGGCCGACCGGCGGCGCCCGCTTACCGCACCGCTCAGGCCTGATCGGTCCGACCGCCGTCGGCGCGGAGCCGGTAGCCCGCGCCCCGGACGGTCTCGATCGAGTCGACGCCGAACGGCCGATCGACCTTCTCGCGCAGGTACCTGACGTAGACGTCGATCACGTTCGAGCGGTTCTCGTACTCGTAGTCCCATGCGTGCTCGAGAAGCTGGAAGCGGTCGAGCACCTGTCCTGGACGGCGCATGAACGTTTCGAGCAGGGCGTACTCCTTCGCGGACAACGAGATGTCGGTCGTACCGCGCCAGACGCGCTTGGAGGCCGGGTCGAGGTGGAGGTCTCCCGCACGCAGAACCGCCGGTTGCTCGATCGGGCCGCGCCGCGCGAGGGCACGCAGCCGTGCCGACAGCTCGGCGAACGAGAACGGCTTGGTCAGGTAGTCGTCGGCCCCGGTGTCGAGGCCCTGGACGCGGTCCTCGATCGCGTCGCGGGCCGTGAGCATGAGCACCGGCGCCCAAACGCCGTCCTCCCGGAGCCGCTTGCAGACCTGGAAGCCGTCCATGCCAGGAAGCATCACGTCGAGCACGATCACGTCGTACTCGGTCGAGCCGGCCATCCACAGCGCGTCTTCGCCCTTGATGGCGACGTCTGCCGCCATCCCGTCGGCCTTGAGGCCACGGCGGATCAGGCTGGCCATCTTGACTTCGTCTTCGACCACGAGCACGCGCATGGGGGCAGTGTCGCGCGTGACGATGAGAGCGGGATGAGGGTCAGGGGAGAACTGCTCTCATCTGCGGCTCATCGTCGGTCGCCAGGATGGCAGCCTCAATGGATTGGTCGGTGCTGCACGCCCTCAACGGCTTCTTCGCGCGACACGACGGCATCGAGGACCCGGTCGTCGCCTACGTCAGCGCCTCCCAGGTGCTCTTCGCCGCGCTGCTCGTGGTGCTCTTCGTCGGCGACCGAGGCCTGGCCGGCCGTGCGGCACGTCGCGGCGCGGTCGCGGCCGGGGTTAGCGCCGCGCTCGCGCTCGTGATCGCCCAGGTCGTCTCGCACCTCGTCGACCGCTCGCGGCCGTTCGCCAGCGACCCATCGGGCGTGCACCTGTTCTCCGCCCACGGAGCGGATCCTGGATTCCCCAGCGACCACGCGACCGCCGCGTTCGCGATCGCGATCGCGATCCTGCTGCGCAGCCGTCGCTGGGGCCTGCTCGCCGTGACGATGGCCACGATCCTCGCGGTCGCGCGGGTCGCGATGGGGGTCCACTATCCGTCCGACGTCATCGCGGGGGCTGCGCTCGGCAGCGCGACCGCGCTGGCGCTCTGGTGGGCGCCGATCCGAGGGCCACTGCATGCCATCGCCGACCGCGCTGGCGCAGCGCTGGAAGCGCTCGTCGACGTCGTTGCCGACAGAGTGCGACCCGCCGGAAGGGCGTGACGGCGTGCTCGCCTCGATCACGAGCCACCTCACCGGCTGGATCGCCGATCAAGGCGTCTACGCCGTGTTCGCCCTCATGGCCGTCGACGCCCTGGTGCCGGTGGGCGGCGAGCTCATCATGGTGTACGCCGGAGTCGTCGCGGCCGGTGCGGTGGCGGGTGGGCATCCCACGTTCCTCGGCATGGCGCCGACGCCGGGCCTCGAGAGCTACCTCGTCCTGGCGATGGCAGGCGCGCTGGGATACCTGGCCGGATCGCTGGCCGGATGGGTGATCGGAGCCCGCGGAGGTCGGGCGATCGTCGAGCGCCACGGCCGCTGGCTGCACCTCTCGCCGAGGACGCTCGACCGGGCAGAGGCCTGGTTCGACCGCTTCGGTTCGCGAGCCGTCTTGCTCGGGCGCATCACGCCGGTGGTCAGGTCGTTCATCTCGGTCCCGGCCGGGATCCTCGGCAGTCCGCTCAGGGAGTACACGATGCTGACGCTGCTCGGCTCGCTCATCTGGTGCTTCGCATTTGCGGGCGCCGGCTGGGCGGCGGGCGGAAGCTGGGAGTCCTTCCACCACGCCTTCCGCTACGCCGACTACGCCGTGGCGGCCGGACTGGCCGTGGTGCTGGCCCTCGCGGTCGCCCGCCGTCGGCGCGCTCGACGCCCGGCGTCCTGACGCGGCCACGACGGCCCTCATCCGGCCCTCATCGCACGGTGGAAGGCTGGCCCCACACACACCATCAGGAGGCCGAGATGTTCTTCTTCCTCTTCGGCTGGGGCGACCGCCTCGAGCCCCTCGGCGCCGCCGAGCTACGCACCTGTCCCCGCTGCCACAACACCACGACATGGCAACGTCTGCGGCGCACGCACCGGGTCACCCTCTTCTTCGTGCCACTGCTCAGGTGGGGGCGCCGGGAGCTCGAGGCGTGCCCGGTCTGCGGTGAGGCCGTCGAGCTGCCACATGAGCGTGGGCACGCCTCGCGTCCCCGCCCCGCCGCCGTGTGAGCGCCAGGCGGCGTCCTCACCTCCGCGCTACCGGAGCCTGCGTCCCAGCGCGGTTGGCGCTCCGCGGAGCGGCAGCGAGCGTTCCGCCTCGTGCATGAGACACCCGCGCGGCTACGTGGCCGAACAGGCTGTGCCACCCACCATCCGTTCGCGCCGCCGCCGAACCTGCTGCCAAGCTACCGCCGATGCCGCGTCCTCTCACCGACGCGCCCACGGAGCCGTACTGGCCGGCCCAGGCCTGCGCCGCATCCATCATTGCCTGCTATCTGGCGCTGCCCGGACGGCTCACCCTCGGTCCGACCTGGGTGGTGCCGGTGCTCGCGGGTACGCTGCTCGCCGGACTCGTCGTCACGACCCGCGACCGCCGCCCCGATGACTCGGCCGCACTCCGCCGCGCGGCGGTAGGGCTCGTCGCCCTGGTCTCTGCCGGCAACGCCGGCTCCCTCGCGCTCCTGGTCCACGTCCTGGTGGCCGGCGGCCACACGAGTGGCACCAGCCTGGTGACGGCCGGGGCGGCCATCTGGCTCACGAACGTCGCCATCTTCGCGCTCTGGTACTGGGAGCTCGACGGGGGCGGGCCGGGAGCCCGCGCACGCCGGCGCGTGCGCCGCGAGCTCGACTGGCTCTTCCAGCAGGACGCAGCGCCGGACGTGGGGGCCGCCGGATGGCGACCGTCGTTCGTCGACTACCTCTATCTCTCGTTCACGAACGCGACGGCGTTCAGCCCACCGACACGATGCCGCTCACCGGGCGCGCCAAGCTGCTCATGCTCGCCCAGGCGCTCGCGTCGCTCGTCATCCTGGGCCTGGTGGTCGCCCGCGCCGTCAACATCCTGGGCTGATCGCTCAGCGGCTTCTCATCGAACGCTCATCGCGGCACGGCAAGGTGCGCGTTGTCGCATCCCCGACCACGACACCAAGGAGCAGCCGACATGATCTTCAACCCCGTCACCCGCACCCGCAGGCTCGTCGCGGGCCTGCTCGCCGCCGGCATCGTCGGTGGTGGCACGGTCGGCGCACTGGCCGCCGCGCAGGGCGCGCCCGCCAAGACGCCCCACACCGTCACGGCGGCAGCGACCCCTTCGACGGTGCCCAAGCCGCTCACGCGGGCCGAGACGGCCGCCGAGGACGTGATCGGCTACCTCGAGAAGGGGCAGCCGGCCAAGTCTCGAGCCGAGGCGCGCGTCCTGCGCGGGCTTGCGCACGGCGCCGCTGCCGACGCCCTGCGCAAGGCGGGCGTCCCGGCCACGCAGATCGCCGCGCTCCAGCAGCGCGCGGACCGGACGGCACGTCTCTCGCTGCGAGGCGCCCCCGCCCTGCAGGTCTCGCAGGCGGCGAACAGCGTCAGCGGCCTGATGGCCGGCTTCTACGCCCGTTACCAGGATCCGGTTCCGGCGGCGGTCCTGCGGCTCGACTACCTCGACCGCCAGGCCCAGCTCGACGCCAAGGCGGGCGACCGCGCGAACCTGCGCCACACCGTCCAGGAGCTCGCGGCGACGTGGCAGCGGCTGCGCCCGCAGCTCATCGCCGCCGGCGGGACCTCGGTGGCCACGGCGTACGACCGGCACGTGAGCGCGCTCCAGCACGGTGGCACGGCGGTCGCCAGCGAGAAGCAGGCGATCCACGGCCTCGACCTCGTCGACAAGATGGAGGCGGTCTTCCTCGCGAAGTAGCGCCGCGTCGGCGAACTCGGCTTCAACGCACACGATCCGGCGGCCCGCTTCGCAGCGGGCCGCCGCCTGTTCAGGTCGGCGTCAGACGCCGGGCACCACGCTTCCAGCAGAGTGCTGATGCAGTTCGAGACCCCCCTCAGAGTCCTGGTCGTCGCCGACCGAAGCGCTGCCACACCCGCCCTGCTGCGCGCGGTCCAGGAGCGAGCGCGGCGCGCCCCGGCGCAGTTCGTCGTGCTCGTCCCGAACCCGGCGCCGGCGGAATGGCATCCCTTCCATCCCGAGCGCCGCGACAAGCTCGCGGAGGCCGAGCGGGTGCTGTTGCGAGCGCTGCCGGCCATCCAGGACGCGGCCGACGACGCCGTGCGCGGGCGCGTCTCCGTCCGCCACGACCCGATGGACGCGATCGAGGAGGCGCTCGCCGACGAGCCATTTGACGAGATCCTGCTGTCGGTCGTGCCTCACGGCCTCGAACGCTGGTTGCACGTCGACTTGGCCCATCGGCTCGCGCGCCTGCACCTGCCCGTCACGGCGATCTCGGACGATCAGCCCGGCGAGGCGTGACGATCAGGCCGCCTACCATCAGCCCGTGATGCTCCCGGTTGCCTCAATCGGCGTCTGCGAGGATGACGACGAGCTGCGCGGCGTCCTGCGCAGCGCTCTCCAGCGGGAGGGGTGGACGGTCCGCGCGACAGCCTCCGGCTCGGAGGCCGTTCGCGCCTTCTCCGCTGAGCCGCCCACTCTGCTGGTGCTCGACATCGGCCTGCCGGACGCCGACGGGCGCGACGTCTGCCAGGCGCTGCGCGCCCGCGGCGTCCGCAGCCCGGTGCTGTTCCTCACCGCCCGCGACGCGCTGCCCGATCGCATCAGCGGGTTCCACGCGGGCGGTGACGACTACCTGACCAAGCCGTTCGCCCTCGCGGAGCTGCTTGTGCGCGTCAACGCCCTGCTGCGCCGCGCAGGCCCCGGCGAAGCTCCGCCGCGACCTGCCGGCGTGCTCCTGGACCCGGCGACCCATGCTGTCGCCGCCGGCGATGCGACGGCGATGCTGACGCCCACGGAGTTCCGCCTGCTGGCCGCCCTTGCGGGCCGCCGAGCGCGGGTGCTCCGTCGCGCCGAGCTCGTCGCCGCGGGATGGCCCGACGGGGCCATCGTCCACGACAACACGCTCGACGCCTACATCGCTCGGCTGCGTCGCAAGCTGCGCCAGGTCGGCGCCGCCGAGGCGCTCGAGACCGTGCGGGGCGTCGGCTACGTCCTGCGGTGAGCGTTCGTAGGCGATTGCTGGCGGTCTCGCTCGCGACCCTGGCGGTCGGGCTCGGCGCGCTGCTGGTCGTCGGCAACGTGCTCCTGCGCTCCGGCGTACGGGAGCAGGCGTCCAGCGTGCTCAAGGCCCGGGTGGAGGCGCAGCTCGCCGTGCTGGACGTCGGCGGCCGCGGGGTGCAGGTCCGCGAGCATGCGAACGACGGCGTCCTCGACCGCAGCGCGTGGGTCCTGGACGGCGCCCGCCTCATCGAGCGCCCCTCCGGCGCGTCGCCCGCGCTCGACCGCACCGCGGTCGAGCTCGGCCGTCAGCGGCGGTCGATCGAGCAAGACGGGCCCGGGGACGTGCGCGGCTGCAGCACGAGGTGCTGCTCGGCTCCCTGGTGTTCGCGGCGGTCGTGCTCCTGGCGGGCGGCCTCGCGACACGGGGGGCGCTCGACGGGGCGCTGCGGCCGGTCGCGCAGATGACCGCGCACGCCGAGGATTGGGGCGCGCACGATCTCAACCGCCGCTTCGACCTCGGGCCGCCCCGGGACGAGCTGACAGGGCTCGCCGCGACGCTCGACGGCCTGCTCGCGCGCATCGCGGCGTCTCGAAGGCATGAGCAGCGCTTCGCCAGCGAGGTGGCCCACGAGCTGCGCACGCCGCTGGCCGGACTGCGCGCCCGTGCGGAGCTCGCACTCCGGCGGCAGGGGCCGGAGGCCGAGCGCGAGCGCCGGGAGGCGCTGGAGGCGGTGGTGGAAGGCGCCACCCGCCTGGATCGAGCGATCGACACCTTGGTCGCGGTCGCCCGCCGGGAGCTCGACCCGGCATCCGGGACGGTCGACCTGGCCCGGCTCGCCGCGGAGGTCGAGGGCGTGGAGGTCATCGTCGACGGCCCGCTCCCGCTCGCGGAGGGGGACCCCGAGGTCGTGCGCCGGGCGCTCGCTCCGCTGGTCGACAACGCCCGGCGGCATGCCCGCCGTCGCGTCTCACTCGAGCTGTCCGTTGCCACCGGCATCGTGCGCCTCGCGGTCAGGGACGACGGGCCGGGCCTCGACATGGCGCTCGGCGAGCGGGCGTTCGACCCAGGTGTCCGCGGCAGCGAGGTGCCCGGCGACGGGTCCGGGCTGGGCCTGCCGCTGGCGCGCAGGCTCGCGCGCTCGTGCGGCGGCGAGGTCCGCTGGGAGCCGGGACCGGGCGGATGCTTCCTCCTCGAGCTCCCCGCCGTCGGCGCGCCGGTCAGGTAGCCGTCAGGTCCAGCCCGCAACCTGTCGTGCATGAGCACCACCGCCTCGACGCGCCCGGCCCTGTCACTCGGGCGCAAGATGTTGAACAAGGTCCCGGAGGTCACGCTCTTCTTCTGGGTCATCAAGATCATGTGCACGACCGTCGGAGAGACGGCCGCCGACTACCTGAACGTCAACCTCGGCTTCGGGCTGACCAACACGACCTACGTCGCCGGCGCACTGCTCGCCGCGCTGCTGCTCGTGCAGTTGCGCGTTCGGCGCTATGTACCAAGCGTGTACTGGTCGGTGGTCGTCGTGATCAGCGTGTTCGGCACGCTCATCACGGACAACATGACCGACAACTACAACGTGCCGTTGACGACGAGCACGCCGATCTTCGCGGCAATCCTCGCCCTGGTGTTCGGGGCCTGGTACGTCGTCGAGCGCACGCTGTCCATCCACACGATCTTCACCACCCGCCGCGAGTCGTTCTACTGGCTGGCGATCCTCTTCACGTTCGCGCTGGGCACCGCCGCCGGCGACCTCGTCGCCGAGCAGTACAGCCTCGGTTACGGACCGTCGATCGCGATCTGGGGCGGGATCATCGCCGCGATCGCCTCCGCGCACTACGTGTTCAAGCTCAACGCGGTCCTGGCGTTCTGGATGGCCTACATCCTGACTCGCCCGCTCGGGGCGTCGATCGGCGACTTCATGTCCCAGCACAGCAAGAAGTACGGAGGCCTGGGGCTCGGCACGACGGGCACGAGCTACATCTTCCTCGGTTGCATCCTGGCCCTCGTCACGTACCTGACGATCACCAAGCGCGACCGCACCGCAGTCGATCCGGAACCCGCATGAACGCGGTCGCCGACCGAGACCGGCCCGCGTGGTCCGGAGGCGGAAGAGCCACGGTCCGCGGACGAGCCCGGCCAGGCGCCGGGCTCGTCCTCGGAGATCAGAGATGCACCTGAGAGCTCACGGTCAAGGTGCGCTCCCCAGGAAGACCGAAGTGGTCCGCCGGGCTCGCCGCCGCCTTGGACAACGCAGCGAACAGGCGCTTGCGCCATCTCGCCATCCCCGGCTCCTCGGTCACCACGATCGAGACGCGCGAGACGTACCAGACGCACGAGTCGACGTCGACCGTGCGCTCCAGCCCCCGGTCGACCGCGTTGCGTAGCGCCTCCGGGAGGTTCGGCGTCTCCGCGAAGCCGAAGCGTGCGGTCACGTGGGCGATGCCGTCGTCGCCGTGGCCGAGGTCGTCGATGCGCACCCGCTCGTCAGGCGCTATGCGGGGCACGTCCGCGAACTCGGCCGTCACGATCACCACGCTCTCGTGCAGCACGTGCGTGTGCTCGACCGCGGCGCGCATCGCCAACGGCGTCGTCCGGATGGAGGGGCTCGGGTAGATCGCCGCGCCCGGCACGCGGAGCACCGGCCGCGACCGCAGCTCCTCGACGAACGGGCGCAGCGGCCCTTCCATCGCGGTTCGGTTGGCGCTCACGATCGCCCGGCCCCGGCGCCACGTCGTCATGATCGTGAAGATCGCCGCGGCGACGCCGAGCGGAAGCCAGCCGCCGTGCACCACCTTACCGAGATTGGCGGCAAGGAAGGTGATCTCGAGCGACAGGAACCCGACCGCTGCCGGCACGAGCTGGCGCGACGACCAGTGCCACCGCCGCCGCGCCACGGCGAGGAACAGCAACGTGCTGATCACGAACGTCCCGCTGACCGCGACACCGTAGGCCGAGGCCAGACGGGCCGACGACGCGAAGCCCACCACCACGACGCCCACCGCGACGAAGAGCAGCCGGTTCACCGCCGGCACGTAGACCTGCCCAGCCTCGCGCTCGGAGGTATGGCGGACGAGCAGGCCTGGCAGCAGGCCCAGCGCCATCGCCTGGCGGCTCAGCGAGAACGCGCCCGAGATGACGGCCTGGGAGGCGATCACCGTGGCCACCGTGGCGAGCACGACCATCGGGATGCGGCTCCAGTGCGGCAGCATGAGGTAGAACGGGTTGGCGCTGGCTGCCGGGCCGTTGAGGATGAGCGCCGCCTGGCCCAGGTAGTTGAGGGTCAAAGCAGGGAACACGAGCGCGAACCAGGCGCGCCGGATCGGGGTACGTCCGAAGTGGCCGAGGTCGGCGTACAGCGCCTCGGCGCCCGTCACTGCCAGGACCACCGCGCCCATCGCCACGAATGCGACCCCTGGGCGATCCAGCATGAAGGCCCCGGCGTAGCTGGGCGACAGGCCCCGGAGGACGCTGGGCTCCTTGACCACCTGCAGGAGGCCGGCCATCGCGATCGCGACGAACCACAGCAACATCACCGGCCCGAACAGCCGGCCGACCGTCCGCGTCCCGCGTCGCTGGATCGCGAACAGCGCGGCGAGGATCGCGAGGGCGATCGGCACAACGAGATGGCTGACGCCCGGCGCGGCGATCTCCAGTCCCTCGACGGCCGCGAGCACCGAGATGGCCGGCGTGATGATGCTGTCGCCGTAGAAGAGCGCGGCGCCGAAGACACCGAGTGCGGCCAGCGCCGCCGTGTGGCCTCGCACGCGACGGACGAGGGCGACGAGCGCCATGATCCCGCCCTCGCCTTCGTTGTCGGCGCGCAGCACGAAGGCCACGTACTTGACCGAGACGACCACGGTGACCGCCCAGACGACAAGGGAGATGGCACCGAGGACGTCGCCGCTGTCCGGGCGCACAGCCCCGTTGTCGATGGTGAAGACCGTCTGAAGCGCGTAGAGCGGGCTCGTGCCGATGTCGCCGAACACGACCCCGAGCGCCGCAAGGGCCAGGCCCCGGCCGGCGGTCGGCGCCGCGGCCGACGTCGTCCCGCGCTCACGCGGCACGGCGCTCGACGCACCGCGAGACGGGATACCCCGGCTGCGTCCGCGGGGCGGCTTCGAGAGCACCGCCGGGAACGACGGTGCGGCGCCGGCGTGGGACGGTGGGCGCGCAGGAGCGTGCCGGGCAAGCGGACCGCACGGAAGCGATGTCTACCGGTCTGGCCACGGCGGGGCGCCGACCCGTGCGAAACGCGAGCGGCCCCGCCTGGTCAGGGCGGGGCCGCCTCGCTGGGTAGCGCCGTCTCGCGGCGCGCCGGCCGATGCCGGCTGATGAGTGGGAGCCACCTGCGAACTGCTGTTGTTGGTGTTGCAGGGGACGGACCGTAGCCGGGGCACATGAGTGGACGGTGAGGACCGGAGGAGCGGCGCGTTCATCGACTGCTCACGGTCCCTCACGGCCGGCTCATCGGCGCTGCGTAGCGTCGCGCGCTCCGAGGTCATGTCCCCACACAGGAGGAGGACGGGTGTCTACACGGATCATCAAGCTGATCGGCGTCGTGGCCGCCATGGGCGCGCTGGCGGCCGGAGGGAGCGCCCTCGCGGCTGGAGCGATGCGCTCGAGCCCGACGTCGTCCGGGCACGCAACC
>JACRMD010000327.1 GCA_016215085.1 Solirubrobacterales bacterium
AGAGGATCTCGTAGCCCTGCTGGCGGTTGATGTTCGCGCGACCCTCCTGGCGGAACTGGAAGCCGTCGAAGGTCGCGCGCATCTGGTCGGTGAGCTGCCCGGCGACGATCGGCAGCGTGCCGGCGCTGTCACCGCGGTAGGGCGGCAGGCGCAGCTCGCGGACGGTGAAGCTCAGGCCGGGCGAGGCGACGCGGGCCAGCGCGCCCTGCGGCGGCGGCAGCTTGGCCAGCGGCGCGCGGTAGCCGAAGTTGAAGGCGACCGGGCGCTCGACGACGACCGGCCGGCGCTCGGGCTTGCCGTCGCCGCGCAGCAGCAGCGCCCACAGCAGCGCGAGGACGACGACGGCCGCGGCGCCGAGCACGACGATGCGGGCCGGCCGCGGCAGCGCGCGCAGGCGCGGGCCGGCCAGCTCGGGCAGGGTCGGTCCGAACTCGGGGCGGACGGCGGGCATCCGCCCCGAGGCTACCGCGCCGAGTGTCGAGTTCGTCAGGCCGAGGCTGACGAAGTCGACACTCGCCGCGCGGGGCGGCACGCTCAGGTGGCGGCGATCAGCCCGATGACCTTCAGCCGCCGCGACAGGCACTGCATCGCGAAGGCGCGGGTCTCGGCCACCGACGTGCCGAACACCTCGCTGTCCTCGTCGGAGATGCCGGCCTCGGCCATCCACTTGGGCTTGAGCACGCCGTCGGCGACCGGGCCGACCTCGGCGAGCGTGCGCGTGATCGCGTCGGCGTAGCGCTGGTCGCGGCGGGCGAAGTCGCGCAGGAAGCGCGCGCCGAAGGCCACGTGGCGGTGCTCGTCACGCGCGACGTTCGTGAAGCCCTCGACGAACCCGGGCAGCGTGCCCACCTGCTCGTTGTAGTCGATGATGTAGTGCTGGCCGGTGAGGGCGAGCATCCCCTCGACGACCATGTGGTAGATCGTCACGAACTCGACGGCGCACTCGAGGTCCTCGGGCTCGGTGGCCAGGCGGTCGGCCTTGCCCTTGAGCACCTCGTCGAAGAGCGTGGTGAAGTCGTCGTTGACGTGCGGGGCGGTCTCGACCAGCCGCTCCTGCAGCGTGTCCGACTCGAGCACCCCGACGTCGTTGTAGAACTTGTCGAAGAACGCGACGTGGCGGGCCTCGTCGGCGATCTGGGTGGCGAGGAACATCCGCATGTCCTCGTCGGGCACCGCGCGCATCAGCGGCGCCAGCTCGCTCTCGACGCGCTGCTCGCCGATGAAGAACGAGCTCAGCCCGGCCATGCGCTGGATGCGCTCCTCCTCCGGGATCCGCTCGTGCCAGTCGATCCGGTCCTGCGTGAAGTCGAGGTCCTGCGTGGCCCACTGCTGGCGCTCCCACAGGTGGTAGAGCTCGCGGTAGGACAGCAGCTGGACCTCGCCGCGGTCGGCGCGCTCGTCCAGCGCGGGGTCGCTGGTCTCGCGGAAGTCCGCGCGGGTGCTGCGGCTCGGCGCGGGACGCGCCGGGTCGACGCCGGGGGTGGCCTGCTCGGTCATGAGCGGAGCCTAGCCGCGGACTGGCTGGCCGGCCAGTCGAGGTGTGCGGACGGCGCCGCCGGGCATCATGCGGGCCGTGGCGACGCAGACCACCGGCAGCGACCGCGGCGTCCTGGACCCCGAGACCGGGCGCGCGCACTTCCACCTCGAGCGGCCCGCGCCCGCGCCCGACCTCGTGCCGTGGGTGGACCGCCACTGGATCGTCGCCTGGGACCTGCGCGGCGGCGCCCCGTTCACGCAGGAGGTCCTCTCCTTCCCCAACGTGAACCTGGCGATCGAGCCGGACACCGCCGACGTCCACGGCGTGCGCACGGGCCTGGGCGCGCACACGATCGCCGGCGCCGGGCGCGTCGTCGGCACGAAGCTGCGCCCGGGCGCGTGGCGCGCGCTGGCCGGCGAGCCCGCCTGGTGCCTCACCGACCGCGTCGTGCCGCTGGAGGCGGCCTTCGGCCCGCAGGCGCGCGGCCTCGTCGCCGAGGTGCGGGCGGCCACGGAGGTCGGCGACGCGGTCGCGCTCGTCGAGGCGTTCCTGCGCCGGCGGCTGCCCGAGGAGCCCGACCCCGTGGCCGCCGAGGTCGCCGCCGTCGTCGACGCGATGCTCGCCTCGCCCGCGGGCACGACGGTCGCCGGCGTGGCCGCCGCGCACGGCGTGTCGCCGCGGACGCTGCAGCGCCTGTTCCGCGAGCACGTCGGCGTGTCGCCCAAGGCGGTGCTGCAGCGCCACCGGCTCCACGCGGCGGCGGAGCGGATCGCGCAGGACGCCGCGCACGACTGGGCGGCGCTGGCCGTCGACCTGGGCTACGCCGACCAGGCGCACTTCATCAACGACTTCCGCGCGGCGATCGGCCGCACGCCGGCCCAGTTCGCGGCGGCGTGCGGCGGCGCCCAGCCCTAGGGCCCGCCGGCGTCCTTGGACACCCGCAGCGTGCCGGCGCCCTTGCCGTCGATCGCGATCGGGTAGTCGCCGGCCTTCAGCCCCTTGAGCTGGATGATCGCCGGCTGCCCGGGCAGCGCCACCGTGTCGCGGGCGCCCGGCGCCTTGACCTGGGCGAGGTGGGGCTTGCCGTCGCCGGAGGTGATGCGGATCTCGACGGCCAGGAAGGCGGGGATCGTCACGGTCCTGGGCGACAGCCCGCCGTCGGTGGCCTGGTACTTGGCCGGCGTTCGGACGGCCTCCTCGTCGCCGGCGCCGCCCTCCTGGGCCTGCTCCTCGGAGGGCGCGGCGGTGCCGCCGGTGTCCTCCTCGGTGGTGCTCGCGGGCGTGGTCGTCGTTTCGGCGGGCGTGCTGGTCGCCGGCGTCGCGGTCG
>JACRMD010000328.1 GCA_016215085.1 Solirubrobacterales bacterium
CGCGCGCAGGCCGGCCAGCCGCGTCCAGAAGCCGTCGTCGCCGTGGGGCTCCTCGAGGTAGATGTTCCGCGCCGCCGCGTAGAACGCCGCCCGGCCGCGCGGGTCCAGGTACGCGCGCAGGAACTCGTCGACGCCCGCCGCCGACCAGCCGTCGGCGCCGCCCGGGACCATCCGCCGGACGATGCCCTCGACGATCGCGCGGGGCGCCGGCTGCACGAGCCCCAGCTGCGGCGGGACCAGCCGCAGCAGCGGCGCCCACGGCCGGTCGCGCAGCCACGCCAGCGACGGCGCGAGCAGCACCAGTCGCCCGGCGCGCTCCGGGTGCGCGAGGCCGACCTCGATCGCCACGCGGCCGCCCATGCTGTTGCCGACCAGCGCCGCGCGCTCGAGGCCGAGCGCGTCGAGCAGCGCGACGACCGCGCCGGCGAAGAACGGCGCGTCGTAGGCGGCGGCGACCGGCTTGGCCGAGTCGCCGAACCCCGGCAGGTCGACCGCGATGACGCGATGGTGGGCCGCCAGCGCGCCGACGGTCGGCAGGAACGAGGCCTTCGTCCCGCCGAGGCCGTGCAGGAGGAGCACGGGGTCGCCGGTGCCCGCCTCCATCGTCGAGAGGTCGCCGACGGCCGTGTCGACGCGGCGGAAGCGCAGCCCGCCGCCCTCGGTCCCGGCGCCCGACGTCGCCGCCAGGAACCCGACGCCGAGGTGCAGGTCGCGGCGCACCTGCAGCCGCCCGGCGCGGAACGCGGCCATGCCGCCGCGCAGGTCGCGGGCCAGCTTCTCCCACGTCGCGCGGTCGGCGCGCAGCTCGCCGTCGGCCTCCCTCCCGCGGTCGGCGGGCTCCAGCCGGGCGGTGCCGTCGTGCAGCACGGCGTCCCAGGCGCCGCCCGCGCCCGCCAGGCGCAGGCGCGCCGTGCGCCGGCCGACGTCGAAGACGTCGGGGTCGTAGCGGTCGACGAGCTCCTGCAGGACGGCGGGCGGCACGCCCCCTCAGGGTAGGCGGCGAGGCGGCGCGCAGCCCCGACGCACCGCGATACGGTCCGTCGAGTGATGAACCCGCTCGCCCTCGCGGCGCTGCCGGCCGAGACGGTGGCCGCGCTGCGCGTCCTGCCCCGCCTGACCGAGCAGCTCGACGAGATCTCCGCCTCGACGCGCGCGCTCCCCGCGATGCTCGACGCCATCGAGGGCGTCAGCGGCGACACCGAGGCGCTGCCCGAGCTCCAGGGCGCCATGGGCCGCGTAGCGGAGGCCACGTCGCCGCTGGACGCCGTCGCCCGCGACATCTCGAGGATGGACGCGCGCATGGCGACGATCGAGGACGCCATGCCGGTGCTCGTCGAGGTCCAGCAGCACCTCGCCCAGCTGCCCGAGACGATGGAGTCGCTCAACGCCGGCATCGCCGGCCTGTCGGCGCTGCTGGAGCGCCTGCTCGGCTCGCTCGAGCGCCTCGACGGCGACGTCACCCACCTCCACGAGACGGTCCAGCCGCTGGGCCGGCTGGCCGACCGCATCCCCGGCGGCTCGCGCCGCTAGGCCCCCGGAACGACGGAGGGCGGCCCGCGGGCCGCCCTCCGGCAGTGCTTGGCGGCGCGGTCGCGCTAGACCGACGCGGGCGCCTCGAGGCCGGCGTCGGCGGCCAGCGCGGCGGCCTTGTCGGTCTTCTCCCACGTGAAGTCGTGGTCCTCGCGGCCGAAGTGGCCGTAGGCCGCGGTCTTCTGGTAGATCGGCCGGTGCAGGTCCAGCTGCTCGCGGAACGCGCCCGGGCGCAGGTCAAAGTGCGCGTCGACGAGCTCGGCGATCCGCGCGCGGCCGACGTGCTCGGTGCCGAACGTCTCGACCATGACCGAGACCGGGTGCGCGACGCCGATCGCGTAGGCGACCTGGACCTCGCAGCGGTCGGCCAAGCCGGCGGCCACGACGTTCTTGGCCACCCAGCGTGCGGCGTAGGCGGCGGAGCGGTCGACCTTCGACGGGTCCTTGCCCGAGAACGCGCCGCCGCCGTGGCGGGCCATGCCGCCGTAGGTGTCGACGATGATCTTGCGGCCGGTCAGGCCCGCGTCGCCCACCGGGCCGCCGATGACGAAGCGGCCGGTCGGGTTGACGAGGAACGACTTGCGCAGCTTGCCCGCGTCGTAGAGCTCCTTGGGCAGGATCGGCTCGACGACGTGCTCCCAGAGGTCGTCGGGGATCAGCGACTCCGCGCCCTCCTTGTGTTGCGTGGAGATCAGCAGCTTCTCGATCTCCGCCGGCTTGCCGTCGCGGTAGCGGACCGAGACCTGGGTCTTGCCGTCGGGGCGCAGGTAGGGGACGACCTCGCCCTTGCGCACGTCGGCCAGCCGCTTGGCGAGCTTGTGGGCCAGCGCGATCGGCAGCGGCATGAGCTCGGGCGTCTCGCGTGTGGCGTAGCCGAACATCATGCCCTGGTCGCCGGCGCCCGCGACGTCGAGCGCGTCGTCGTCGGAGGGGTCGGTGCGCGACTCGTAGGCCTGGTCGACGCCCTGGGCGATGTCGGCCGACTGCTTGTCGATCGCGTTGATGACCGCGCAGGAGTCCGCGCTGAAGCCCAGGTCCGCGTCGACGTAGCCGATCTTGCGGATCGTCTCGCGCGCCACCTCCTGGATGTCGACGTACGTCTCGGTGGTGATCTCGCCCGAGACCACGACGAGGCCGGTGTTGACCAGCGTCTCGCAGGCCACGCGGGAGTTCGGGTCCTCGCGCAGGCAGGCGTCGAGGACGCCGTCGGAGATCTGGTCGGCCACCTTGTCGGGGTGGCCCTCGGTGACGGACTCGGACGTGAAGAGGTACTCGTTGTCGGCGTAGCTCATGGGATGAGGAGGGAGATCTCCGCGGTCGATTCGCTGCTGGATCCGGACGAGACGGCGCCGACGGCGCGCACCTTGTCGAGGTCGTCCTTCACCCGGACGTACGCGCGCGAGTCGTAGAGGCCCGTCTGCTCGCCCAGCCGCAGCAGGCGGTTGAAGTCCAGGAAGACTAGCGAGGTCACCTTGCCGTCGCCCTTCCCCCCGGTCACGCTGGAGAAGGCGTCGGTGTCGGCGAGCTTGGGCGCGTCGTCGTCCAGGACGGCGTCGACGCCCGACTGCGCGGTCGAGACGACGACCTTGCCGTCGCGCACCGCGCTCTTGAACACCTTGCGCAGGGCGGCGGGCAGCCTGGCCAGCGAGCGCCGGGCGGCGGCCTCGTCCTCGGTGCGGGCGACGAGCGTGAGGACCGGCGCGGGGACGTTCGGCGTGATGATGACCGCCGACTCGCCCCGGAACAGCCGCAGCAGCGAGGCGTCGAGGCCGCCGAGCAGCGGCTGCAGCGCGTCCTGCCCCTCCCCCGCGGCGCTGAGCACGCGCTGCAGGGCGGTGCCGAGGTTGGCCACGCCGACGTAGGCCATGGCGCCCTCGGGCACGACGTCGGCGAGGGTCGGGTCGAACGGCGGGAAGGTCCGCGTGCGCTTGGCGACGTCCTCGTCGAGCAGCGAGTGGATGCGCAGCTTGGCGAGGTCGTCCTGCGCGGTCACCGAGAACCCGGCGCTGCGCAGCGCGGGCTGGTCGACCAGCGTGCCGGCGGCGCCGAGCAGGCCGCCCTGCGGCGCCAGCAGCCGGCGGATGCCGTCGGCGGACGCGTAGCCGTCGGCCACGCGCGCGGCGGGCAGGGTGTCCATCGCCTTGCGGTAGTCGGCGCTGTCGGCCAGCGCGTTGCCCTGCCCGCGCTGCAGGCGCCGGGCGACCGCCAGGCTCTCGGGCTGGCCGATGGCCAGGAAGCGCCCGACGTACTCGGCGGTCAGCGCGCCGCAGCGGCGCTGCTGGGGCCTGGGCTGGTCCTTGCCGGTGTCGACCAGCACGAGCGAGTTGGCGGTGCGGGCGGCGCCGATGTCGAAGAGCACGAGCGCGGCCTCGTCGGCGGTGCGGATCGCCTCGGTCGCGGCGCGGCAGCCGGGCGCCTCGAGGCGGCGCAGGATGCTGCGGCGCAGCGCCGGCCAGCTCGGGAAGCGCTCGGCGAGGTCGCCCGCGCGGGCGGTCGCCGGCCGGTCGCCGTCGGTGGAGACGTGCAGGTAGACGAGCGCGGTCGACGGCACGAGCTTGGCCGCCTCGTTCGGCGGCGCCGTCGCGGACGCGCCGCCGCCGGCGAGGAGGCCGGCGAGCACGACGACCGCCGCCGCGGCGAGGCGGATGGCCTCGGTCAGCGGGTCGAACGTGCGGCGCTCGGCCACGGGGCTAGCGCTCACGCTGCTTGCGTTCCTTGAAGTCGATCACGAGTGGGACGCCGTCCATCGCGAAGCGGCGGCGCAGCCGATTCTCGATGAAGTAGGCGTAGTCGCGCGTCACTCGGTTGCGGCTGTTGACCTGGATCGCGAAGCGCGGCGGGCGCACGTCGTACTGGGCCATGTAGAGCAGGCGCAGCCGGCTGCCCTGCTTGGCCGGCGGCTGGCGCTCCTGCACGACCTCGGAGAGGAAGCGGTTGAGCTGCGGCGTGGGGATGCGCGCCTGCATGCGGTCGCCGAGGCCGACGACCTCGCGCATCACGCGCTCGACGTTGCGCCCGGTCTTCGCGCTGGCGGTCAGCACCTTCGGGCGCAGGCGCAGCTTGTTGTTGACCTTGGCGCGCTCGTGGTCGAGCGCGTCCTCCTCCATGTTGGCCACGTCCCACTTGTTGAGGACCAGCGCCGTGGCGCAGCCCTCCTGCATCGCGAGCTCGGCGACGCGCAGGTCCTGGGCGGTGACGCCGTCGTGGGCGTCGCACACCACGAGCGCGACGTCGGCGCGCTCCACCGCGCGCTGCGAGCGCAAGGTGGTGTAGTACTCGACCGACTCGGTGACCTTGGCCTGGCGCCGCATGCCCGCCGTGTCCACCACGATGATCCGGCGGCCCTCGAACTCGAGCGGCAGGTCGATGGCGTCGCGCGTGGTGCCGGCGACGTCGGAGACGATCACGCGCTCGGAGCCGAGCACCTGGTTGACGAAGGTCGACTTGCCGACGTTCGGGCGCCCGATGATCGCCAGGCGGATGGTCTCGTCCGCCTCATCCTCGTGGTCGGCGCCCTCCGGCAGCTCGGCGGTGACGCGGTCCAGCAGGTCACCGGTGCCGAGGCCCTGCGCGGCGCTGACGGCGATCGGCTCGCCCAGGCCGAGGCGGTGGAACTCGTGGGCGAAGGCCATGTCCTTGACGTCGTCGACCTTGTTGGCCGCCACGAGCACCGGCTTGGGCCAGCGGCGCAGCAGGTCGGCGAGCTCCTCGTCGCCCGGGCGCACGCCGGCCTGGGCGTCGACGACGAAGACGGCGACCTCGGCGTCGTTGAGCGCGGCCTGCGCCTGCTCGCGGATCGAGCCCGCCAGCGGGTCCTCGTCGAGGAAGTCCATGCCGCCGGTGTCGATCAGCGTGAAGCGGCGGCCGTTCCACTCGCACACGATCTCCTTGCGGTCGCGCGTGATGCCGGCGCGCTCGTGCACGACCGCCTCGCGCGAGCCGGTGAGCCGGTTGACCAGCGAGCTCTTGCCGACGTTGGGGTAGCCGACGACCGCGACCTTCACGAGCGCACCGCCCGCGCGAGGTCGACGACCTTCGCCACGACCTCGTCGATCGTCAGGCCCGTGGTGTCGACCGGCGTGGCGCCCGGCGCGGGCTCCAGCGTCGTGCGGCCGTGGCCCTGGTCGCGCGCGTCGCGCTCGTTGACGTCGTCGACCGGGACGCCGCGGCGGCGGGCCCGTTCG
Source organism: Solirubrobacterales bacterium (assembly GCA_016215085.1). Lineage (GTDB taxonomy): Bacteria > Actinomycetota > Thermoleophilia > Solirubrobacterales > Solirubrobacteraceae > Baekduia. The sequence goes on from JACRMD010000328.1 coordinate 5,715, forward strand.
GCGGGGTCGGCGGTGAGGAAGACCTTGACCTCCGCGTCGGGCGCGACCACCGTGGCGATGTCGCGGCCCTCCGCGACGTAGTCGCCGCCGGCGATCAGCGCGCGCTGCTTGGCGACCAGCACCTCGCGGACGGCGGGGTCGGCGGCGCGGCGCGAGGCCTCCTGGGCGACCTCGGGCGTGCGGATCGCCTCGCTGACGTCCTCGCCGTCGAGCAGCACGCGGTCGCCGTCGAAGGCGATGTCCAGGCCCGCGGGATCGCGGTCGCCGGCCAGCGCCACGGCGCGGTACATCGCCCCCGTGTCGAGGTAGGTGAAGCCGAGCGCGCCGGCGACGGCGCGGGCGACCGTGGACTTGCCGGCCCCGGCGGGTCCGTCGATGGCGACGAGCACGGCGGTCGAGGATAGGCGGTCGCGCGCTACGCGGCGGAGCGCTGCAGCTGCTCGGCGGCCTGCGCGCGGATGCCGTCCTCCAGCGACGTGCTCGGCCGCCACCCGAGCACACGGCGGGCGCGCGACGGGTCGGCCCACGTCTGGACCGCGTCGCCGGGCGGTCGCGGGATCCACCGCACGGTGAGCTCCGCGCCGGCGGCCTGCTGCACCGCGGCGACGACGTCGCGCAGCGGCACGGCCCGGCCGGTGCCGATGTTCACGGGCTCGGGGCCCGGGTCGATGCGGCAGGCGGCGTGGATCGCCCGCACGACGTCGCCCACGTAGGTCAGGTCGCGTGCCATGTCGGGGTCGCCGGCCACGTCGACCTGGCGCCCGGCGTACGCGGCGGCCAGCAGCCGGGAGACGAGCATGTCGGCCCGCTGGCCCGGCCCGTAGGTGGTGAAGAGCCGCAGCGTCGTGACCCGCAGCCCGCGCTCCTCGCAGTGGGCGTGGGCCAGCGTCTCCCCCGCGAGCTTCGTGACCGCGTACGGGGAGCGCGGTGCGGGGGCCCGGTCCTCCGTGACCGGACCGTCGCAGTTGCCGTAGACCGTCGACGAGGACGCCAGCACCAGCCGGCCCCGGCCGTCGGCCACCCCGAGGGCCACGGCGTGCAGTGCCGCGAGGTTCTCCCGCGCGTACGCCGCGAAGTCGCTCGACCACGAGCCGCGCACGCCGGTCTCGGCCGCGAGGTGCACCACGACGTCGGCGCGCTCCAGCAGCCGCCCGTGGCCCGGGTCCGCGCAGTCGCCCTGGACCGCGTGGACGCCCGGCGGAAGGTCGCGCGACGGCGGCCGGTGGTCGATCGCCGTGACGCGGTCGCCGGCCGCGGCGAGCGTGCGCACGACGTGACGGCCCAGGAAGCCCTCGGATCCGGTCACGACGACGTGCTGCGACATGGCGTCGCGTGAACCTATGCACCCTCAACATCCCTGCCCACCCCAGCAATGTGGGTCAGCAGGCGCTGGAGCGCCAGGACGTCGCCGCCGGGGTGGCGGACGACGACGTCGGCCCGCTCCTCCCACGGCGCGGCCTGCTCGGCGAACCGCACGCGCCCCTCGAGCCACGTGCCCGCGACGATCCGCCGCAGCCCGCCCACCACGACGTCGTGCACGCCGCCCCAGACCACGAGCCCGAGGTCGGCCCGCGCCGCCGCGGCGCGCTCGAAGGCCCGCAGCAGCACGAGGTCGGCGGCGCCGGCCACGACGGCCGGCCAGGGCCGCTCGGCGTCCGCGGCGGGCACGGGCGCGACGAGCCGCGGCGGCCCGGTCCCGGCCAGCGTGGTGCCGGCCTCCAGCGCGTCCTCCCCCACCACGTGCGTCGCGCCGCCGACGCCGACGGCCCGCACGACGACGCGCCGAGGCGGCCCGGGCGCGGGCACGACGTCGAGGTGGAAGCCGCTGAGCAGCGCGTCGGGCCGCTCGGGGTGCGCGGCCTCGACGTCGGGCCGGGCGGTCCCGAGCCGCGCGAGCGCCGCGACGCGGCCATCGACGACGGCCTCGACGCGCGCGACCGGCTCGTCGAGCAGCACCCAGCCGAAGCCCGGGCCCTCCAGGCGGCCGCCCGCCATCAGCCCCCGGGCAGCAGCGCGCGCAGGTCGTCGGTGAAGCCGGGGTAGCTCACGTCGGCGGCCTCCATGCCCTCGACCGCCACACCCTCGCGGGAGGCCAGGCCGGCGATCGCGCCGAGCATCGCCAGCCGGTGGTCGCCGTGGGAGTGGATCGTGCCGCCGCGCAGCCCGCCCGTGCCCTGCACCACGAAGCCGTCCTCGGTGGCCTCCAGCTCGCCGCCCAGGCCGCGCAGGCCGTCGACGACGGTGGCGATGCGGTCGGACTCCTTGAGGCGCAGCTCCTGGGCGCCGCGCACGATCGTCTCGCCCTCGGCGAAGCACCCCAGCAGCGCGACCAGCGGCAGCTCGTCGATGGCCAGCGGCACCTCGTCGTGCTCGACGACGGTGCCGACCAGCGGGCCGTGGGCCACCTCGAGGTCGCCGATCGGCTCGTAGGGCGGCACGTCGTCGCCGAGCGGGTCCTCCAGGTCGCCGACGACCACGCCGCCCATCCGCTCCAGGATCCGCAGGAAGCCGGTCCGCGTCCAGTTCGTGCCGCTGCCGGCGACGGTGATGCGCGAGCCGGGCACGAGCACCGCCGCGGCGACCAGGAACGCGGCCGACGACGGGTCGCCGGGCACCACGAGGTCCTCGAGCACGAGCTCGTCCACGTTGGACACCGTCACGTGGCGGCCGTTGCGGTGCACGGGGACCCCTGCGGCGGCGAGCATCCGCTCGGTGTGGTCGCGCGACGGGACCGGCTCGACGACGGTCGTGGCGCCGTCGGCCAGCAGCCCGGCGAGCAGGACGCAGCTCTTGACCTGCGCGCTGGCGACCGGCAGCTCGTAGGCGATCGAGCGCAGCCGCGCCCCGTGGACGGTGAACGGCGGCAGCCGGCCGTCGGTGGCCTCGATCTCGGCGCCCATCCGCCGCAGCGGCTCGGCGATGCGGTCCACCGGCCGCCGGCGGATCGACGCGTCGCCGTCGAGCGTGTAGGAGCGCCCGTCCTGCCCGGCCAGCCAGCCGGGCAGCAGCCGCATCAGCGTGCCGGCGTTGCCGACGTCGATCGGCTCGTCGAGCTCGACGGTGTTGCGCAGGCCCGCGCCGCGGATGACCAGCTCGTCGGGCCCGTGCTGGACCAGCGCGCCGAGCCGGCCCACCGCGCCGAGCGTCGACAGCGTGTCCTCGGCCTCGAGGTAGCCGCGCACCCGCACCGGGTCGACGGCCATCGCCCCCAGGATCGCCGCGCGGTGGGAGATCGACTTGTCCGTGGGCGGCGTCGCGGTGCCCTTCAGGCGGCGCGCCGGGGCGAAGCGGACGGTGCTCATCGGGCGACCTCCTCGACCAGCTCGCGCGCGCGGCCGGCGTGGTCCTCGGCGACCCAGAGGGCCACCTCACCGCTGCGGAAGTCGGGCGAGGGCGACAACGACATGTCGTGGATGTTTATCCCGGCGCGGCTCAGGGTGACCGCCAGGTCGGCGATCACGCCCGGCCGGTTGGGGACGACGACGCGGACCTGCTGCAGCGGGCCGCCGGTCAGGCCGACGTCCAGGAGCGCCCGGCGGCGCACCCCCGCGCCCGCCTGCCAGGCCTCGACCCGCTCGCCCGCGGCGAGCACGGCGCGGGCGTCCCGCAGGTGCGCGAGCAGCCCGTCGAGCGCGTCGAGTAGCGCCTCGCGGTTGGCGCCGTAGATGCTCGCCCACAGCGGCGGGTTGGCCCCGGCCACGCGGGTCATGTCGCGGAAGCTCGGCCCCGTCACAGGGATCGCCTCGTCGCCCAGCGCGTCGCAGGCCTGCTCGACCAGCGCGTTGGCGACGACGTGCGGCAGGTGGCTGAAGGCGGCCATCAGGCGGTCGTGGACCTCGGGGCGGATCGCGGTCGGCACGGCGCCCAGGCCGGCGACGGCGCGGTGCAGGCGCTCGAAGCGCAGGCCCTCGGTGTCCTCGCGCGGCGTCAGGTACCACGTCGCGCCGGCGAAGAGGTCGGCGCGCGCGTGCTCGACGCCGGCGACCTCCGCGCCCGCCAGCGGGTGGCCGCCGATGAACCTGGGGTCGCCGATCGCGGCGACCACCGCCGCCTTCGTCGAGCCGACGTCGGTGACGATCGCGTCGGGCCCGGCGGCGGCGAGCGCCTCCTCGAGCACGGCGGGCAGCGCGGCGACGGGCGCGGCCACCACGACGAGGTCGGCGCCGGCGACCGCCTCGGCCGGCGAGGCCGCGGCGGCGTCGAGGACGCCGCGCTCCAGCGCGACCCGCAGCGCGTGCTCGTCGGGGTCCCAGCCCGTGACGTGCGCGCCCAGGCGCTCGCGCGCGGCCAGCGCGACCG
>JACRMD010000329.1 GCA_016215085.1 Solirubrobacterales bacterium
CGTCCTGGGTGCCCCAGGCGACGACGGCGCGGCTGGTCGGCGCGACGTCGGCGGCGACCTGCGCGATGCCGCGGCTCTCGCCGATGACCTGCAGGTGGCCGAAGCGCTCCTGGGAGCCGCGGCGCACGCGGGCCTCGATCGTGCGCTCGCGGCCGTTGACGCGCTGCCAGGCGACGACCGCGTCGCCGCCCTCGCCGACCGCGACGGTCACCGCCGACACGCGCCCGGTGCCGCGCAGGTCCTGCAGCGCGTGGAAGGCGCCGCCGGGGCGGCGCAGCGCGACCCGCAGGAGGTCGCCGCCGCCGCGGGGCTCGACCCAGGCCAGCACGCCGAGGCCGGCGCCGTTGACGTCGAGGTCCTCCGTGCGCGCGTACGCGTCGCCGCGGCGCGCGAAGGGATCGGACGACGCCCGCGACGTCAGCGCGCGGAAGCCGCCGGCGCTCGTGGTCGTCGACCCGAAGGAGGTTCCGAGGATCCGCGGGGCCGAGCCGGCGTTGCGGCGCAGGAACGCGGTGGCGCGGCGGCCGTAGACCACCGGCGCCACGGGCAGGTTCATCCGGATGCCGAACGACCGGAAGACGTTCCCCGGCCGGCCGGTGTACATCCGGGTCAGGCCCTCGGACGGCACGCCGTCCTCCTCGCTGTACCGGGCGGTGACGAGGGCGCGCCCCTCGCCGTCGAAGGCGATGCTCGGGTTGGTGACGGCGTCGGCGAGGTCGCCGACGGTCTGGGGCGCCGACCAGTCCGCCCGCGCGGCGGCGGGGACGACCAGCAGCAGGGCGACGACGGCGAGCAGGGGGCGCATGGCCCCTCAACTGCCCGCTGCGACGCTCCGTTGCACGGTGCGTCAGCGCGAGGACGGGCCTACGCGGCCAGGTCGCCCGCGTGCGGCGAGCACTCCATGCCGGCCACCATCGCCCGGCTGCGGCCGGCGCGCTTGGCGTCCAGCAGCGCCTGGTCGGCGGCCTCGAGCAGGTCGGCGAGCTCGTCGCCGTGCATCGGGGCCGACGAGCAGCCCAGCGACACGTCGACCTTCGGCCCGCTGCCGGCCTCGAAGGCCTCCTGGACCTGGGCCATGATCCGCTGCGCGGCGATCGCGGCCTCCTCGAGGTTGCCGGGCAGCCAGACGGCGAACTCGTCGCCGCCGAGCCGGCCGGCGTGGCCGTGGCGGCCGAGGATCCGGGCGATCTCGGTAAGGATGAGGTCGCCGGCGGCGTGGCCGTGGCGGTCGTTGACCGCCTTGAAGTGGTCGACGTCGCAGAGCAGCACGCTGCCGACGCCGCCGTCGCGCAGCGCGGCGCGGACGGTCTGCAGCCAGTGGCGGCGGTTGGCCAGCCCGGTCAGGTCGTCGGTCTGCGTCAGGCGCTCGAGCTCGGAGACGCGCTGCGCCAGCCGGCCGACGTCCTGGCTCTGGCTCGCGGGGCTCGAGCTCGCGGCGAGCACGTCGAGCACGTCGGCGCTGAGGTCCAGGCGCTGGAGCGCCACCTCGAGCAGGGCGTGGTCGGGCTCGTGGCCGAGCAGCATCGCGGCGACGCTGTCGGCGATCTGCACGGCGGCGATGTCGTTGTTGGGGGCGCCGACGCCGGTCGGGCCGCCGTGGTGCCAGGCGACGATCGAGGCGACCTCGGCGGGCAGGCCCCAGCGCTCGGCAAGCAGCGCGCCGCACTGGGCGTGGTCGATGCCGAAGCGCTCGCGCTCGGCGAGCACGCGCTCGGCGCCGGTCGGGAACTCGCGCGCCAGCGCGTCGCACTCGTCCTCGCCGAAGACGAGCGGCAGCACGAGCTTGCCGACGTCGTGCAGCAGGCCGCCGAGGTGCGCGTTGTCGGCGGCGACGCGGGCCTCCTCGGCCGCGGCGGCCGAGCCCAGCGCGACGGTGATCGCGTGCAGGTGCAGCTGGCCGCACGACGCGCGGCCGTTGCCCTTGGCGCGCTCGAGGAAGCGGAAGGTGGCGGCCTCCAGCGCCAGCCGGCGCAGGGCGCGGCGGCCGACGAGCATGACCGCCTGGCGGACGGTCTTGGCGCGGATCGGGTGCGCCCGCGCGGCGCTGTTGGCGAAGCGCAGCAGGTTCGCCGCGAACGTGGCGTCCTGCTCGAGCGCGGCGACGAGATCCGCCGCCGTCGAGTCCTGGTCGTCGCAGAGCGCGATCACCCGCTGGACGGTTGCGTCCAGCACAGGGAACTCGGCGAGTTCGTCGATGGCCCCGGCGATGGACCGGGCCGCAGCCGGGTCGATCGTGTCCCGCCAGGGCGCGCAGTCCGTTGCGTGCCTTGCCTCCATGGCCCTCCTTGCGTCGGCACGCGAACGGGGTACTGCAGTTCGGGGAGTGGCGAGTGGACGAACGTCGGAGCGGTTGACCGCCCGGGTAGGTTCCGTGGATGGCTGTCGCGTACCGGACGTGCCCGCTCTGCGAGGCGACCTGCGGACTGACCATGGAGGTGGACGCCGCCGCGCACACCGTGACCAAGGTCCGCGGCGACGAGGAGGACGTCTTCAGCCGCGGCTTCCTGTGCCCCAAGGGCGTGTCGCTCAAGGAGCTCCACGACGACCCCGACCGCCTGCGCACCCCGCTCGTGCACGGCCGCGAGGCGACGTGGGACGAGGCCTTCGCGGTCATCGCCGAGCGGCTGCCCGCGATCGTCAGGGAGCACGGCCCGAACGCGGTCGCCGCGTACATCGGCAACCCCGCCGCGCACTCGCTCGCGTTCCTGCTCTACGGGCGCGTGCTGCTCAAGGCGCTCGGGACGCGCAACGTCTTCAGCGCGAGCACCGTCGACCAGTACCCCAAGCAGGCCGCCGCCGCGCTGATGTTCGGCTCGGGCTCCTCGGTGCCGGTGCCCGACCTCGACCGCACCTCGTACCTGCTGTGCCTCGGCGCCAACCCGCTGGCGTCCAACGGCTCGCTGATGACGGCGCCCGACGCGCGCGGCCGCCTGCGCGCGATCCGCGAGCGCGGCGGCCGGGTCGTCGTCGTGGACCCGCGGCGCTCGCGCACCGCCAAGGAGGCCGACGAGCACCTGGCGATCCGTCCCGGCACCGACCCGCTGCTGCTCTTCGCCCTCGTGCACGTCATCGCCGAGGAGGGCCTCGTCGACCTCGGCGCGTGCGAGGGCATCGCCGACGGGCTCGACGAGCTGCTGCACGCCGCGCAGGCGTTCGCGCCCGAGGCCGTCACGGCGGCCACCGGGCTGGAGGCGGCGACCATCCGCCGCGTCGCGCGCGAGCTCGCGGCCGCCGACCGGGCGGCCGTCTACGGCCGGATCGGCACGACGACGCAGGCCTTCGGCGGCGTGGCCAGCTGGCTGGTCGACGCGCTCAACGCGATCACCGGCAACCTCGACCGCGAGGGCGGCGCGATGTTCCCCCGCCCGGCCGCCGGCTCGTCGAACACCAAGGGCGAGCCGGGCCGCGGGCGGGGCGCGCGGCTGGGCCGGTGGGAGTCCCGCGTGCGCGGCCTGGGCGAGGTCTTCGGCGAGCTGCCGGTGGCGTGCCTGGCGGAGGAGATCGACACGCCGGGCGAGGGCCAGGTGCGCGCGCTGCTGACGATCGCGGGCAACCCGGTGATCTCGACGCCCAACAGCGGCCGCCTCGACGCCGCGCTCGAACAGCTCGACTTCATGGTCTCGATCGACCTGTACCGCAACGAGACCACGCGCCACGCCGACGTCGTGCTGCCCGCGCCGTCGCCGCTGGAGAAGGGCCACTTCGACCTCGCGCTCTACGGGTTCGCCGTGCGCAACGTGGCCAACTGGTCGCCCGCCGTGCTGCCCCGGCCCGAGGGCATGCCCGACGAGTGGCAGACCGTGCTGCGGCTGCTGGGCGTGGTCACCGGCCAGGGCCCCGCCGCCGACGTCGCGGCGATCGACGACTTCATCGCGGCCGAGGCCGTCCGCCGCGAGGTGGCCGACCCGCACTCGCCGCTGCACGGCCGCGAGGCGGAGGACGTGCTGGCCGAGCTCGCGCCGCGCGTGGGCCCGGAGCGCCTGCTGGACCTCATGCTGCGCAGCGGCCCGTACGGGCTGACGCTCGCCGACCTCGAGGCCGCGCCGCACGGCGTCGACCTCGGCCCGCTGGAGCCGCGGCTGCCCGAGGTGCTGCGCACGCCGCTGGGCCGCGTCGACCTGGCGCCCGCGCCGCTGCTCGCGCAGGTCGAGGCCGTCCGCGCGCTGGCCGACGCGCCCGCGCCCGACATGGTGCTCATCGGCCGCCGCCACCTGCGCTCCAACAACTCGTGGATGCACAACCTGCCGATGCTCGTGCGCGGCCCGCAGCAGTGCACGCTGCACGTCCACCCCGAGGACGCGGCGCGGCTCGGCCTCGAGGACGGCCGCGCGGCCGCGGTCTCGTCGCGCGTCGGCCGGGTCGAGGCGACCGTCGAGGTCACCGAGGACATCCGGCCGGGCGTCGTCTCGCTCCCGCACGGCTGGGGCCACGACGCCGAGGGCGCGCGCATGGCGGTCGCCGCGACCGTCGCGGGCACCAACAGCAACGTGCTCGCCGACGAGGAGCTCGTCGAGCCGCTCACGGGAACCGCGGTCCTGAACGGCATCCCCGTCGAGGTGGCGCCGGTGCGGGCTGCCGAACCTGCGGCCGTGGGCTAGCCCCGGTACCGGGACTGCGGTCCGGTTGAGAGGGTGTGCACCGACCCCTCTCCCCCTCTCCCCCTCCCGGAACCCCCACATGACCGCACAACGCTGGACGCTGGCGGTGGTCTGCGCGGCCACCGCGATGCTCATGCTCGACATCGCCGTGGTCAACACGGCCCTCAGCGCGATCGCCGACGACCTGCAGACGGACCTGCACGGCCTGCAGTGGGTGGTCGACGCCTACACCCTGGCCCTCGCGACGACCGTCCTCACCGCCGGCTCGCTCGCCGACCGCTTCGGCCGCCGCCGCTTCTTCGAGATCGGCCTGGTGCTCTTCACGCTCGCGTCGATCGCCTGCGCGGCGTCGACCGACATCACGTTCCTGCACGTCGCCCGCGCGGTGCAGGGCATCGGCGCGGCGCTGCTGTTCGCCGTCTCGCTGGCGCTGCTGGCCAACGCCTACCCCGACATGAAGGAGCGCTCGGGCGCGCTGGCGATCTACGGCGCCACGATCGGCGCGTCGTTCGCCGTCGGCCCGCTCGTCGGCGGCCTGCTCACGACGGGCATCGCCTGGCAGTGGATCTTCATCATCAACGTGCCGTTCGGCATCGCCGGCCTCTGGGTCGCGCGCACGTACGTCGCCGAGTCCAAGGACCCGGCCGCGCCGCGCGTCGACCTCCCCGGCCAGCTCGTCCTGACCGGCGCGCTGTTCCTGCTCACCTACGCGCTGCTGCGCGGCAACGACCAGGGCTGGGGCTCGACCGAGATCGTCGCCGAGCTCGCGTCGGCCGGCGTGCTGCTGGCGCTCTTCGTGGCGATCGAGTCGCGCGTGAAGCAGCCGATGTTCCCGCTGAAGCTGTTCCGCAACTCGTCGTTCACGGGCGCGCAGCTGGCGGTCACGGCGATCTCCGCGTCGTTCTTCGCGATCTTCCTCTACACCACGCTCTACCTGCAGCAGGTGCTCGGGCTGTCGGCGCTGCAGGCGGGCGCGGTCTACCTGCCGGCCACCGTCGTGAGCTTCCTCGTCGCCGGCGCCAGCGCGTCGATGCTCGAGAAGGTCTCGGCCCGGCTGATGATCGGTGTCGGCCTCGTGCTCGTCGCGTCGGGCATGGTCGCGATGACCGCCGCGGGCACCGACTCGTCGTGGACCGTGGTCCTGCCGGGCTCGTTCCTGGCGCTGATCGGCACCGGCATGTTCAACCCGACCGTGAGCGCCGTGGCGCTGGGCACCGTGCCCCCGCACCAGAGCGGCCTCGCCGCCGGCATCCACGACACGTTCCGCCAGGCGGGCCTCGCCGTCGGCGTCGCCGGCCTCGGCGCGCTGGTCCCGGCGTCCGAGGTCTTCGCCGGCGGCGGCAAGGCCGAGTACGTCAGCGGCCTGCACGACGCGCTGCTCGTCGGCGCGGCCATCGCCGCGGCCGGCGCGGTCGCCGCCTTCGCCCTGATCCGCGACCGCCAACTGCAGCAGCCGCAGCAGGTCGAGGAGCCTGTCGCGTTCGACGCGCAGGTCGCGGTCGCGCAGGCCGCGTAG
>JACRMD010000330.1 GCA_016215085.1 Solirubrobacterales bacterium
CGACCTCGGACCGGCCGAGGTCGCGGCCGGCGCCGCCATCGCCGCGCAGCGCGGCGTCCAGGTCACCCTCTTCGGCCCCGCCGACCAGTTCGGCGAGGTGCCTGACGGCGTGTCGGTCGTCGATGCGCCCGTCTCGATCGCCAAGGCCGCCGATCCCGCGCTGGCCGCCCGCTCCACGCCCGACGCCTCGATCGTCCGGGCCGCCAAGGCCGTCGCCGCCGGCGAGGCCGACGCGCTGGTCAGCGGCGGCTCCACCGGCGCCGCGCTGGCCGCGGGCCTCTTCAACATCAAGCGCGCGCACGGCATCTACCGCCCCGCGCTCGCGGTGCCGATCCCCGTCCCCGGCCATCCGGTGACGATGGTCGACGTGGGCGCCAACGCCGAGGTGCGCCCCGAGCACCTCGTGCAGTTCGCGTTCATGGGCGCCGCGCTGGCGGCGACCGTGCTCGGCGTCGAGCGCCCCCGCGTGGCGCTGCTGAGCAACGGCACCGAGGACTCCAAGGGCACGACCGACCTGCTCGAGGCCCACGCGCTGTTGCGCGACCGCGCCGCCGGCTCGGCGCTGGTGGACTTCATCGGCAACGTCGAGGGCACGCAGCTCACCGAGGGCGCGGCCGACGTCGTGGTCACCGACGGCTTCACGGGCAACGTGGCGCTCAAGCTCATGGAGGGCGTCTCGCAGTCCACGATGGGCTTCATCCGCGACGCCGCGATGTCCTCGCCGCGGGCCAAGCTCGGCGGGCTGCTGCTGCGCCCGGCACTGCGCAGGGTGCGCGACGAGATCGACCCCGAGGGCCCGGGCGGGGCCTACCTGCTGGGCCTGCGGCAGCTGGGCGTCGTGCCGCACGGGCGCTTCACGCGCTACGGCTTCTCGCAGGCGATCCTGCTCGCCGCGCGCGGCGTCTCCGGCGACGTCGTCGGGCGCACGAACGCGGCGCTCGACGCCGCGGGGGCCCTTCGTCGAGCCGCGCCGCTGGCATCCGATGAGGCCACTAGCGTGTCGGGCACGCCATGACCCGCGAGGAAGTCTTCAGCCTGATCCAGGCGCACCTGGCCGACGAGCTCGACGTCGACCCCGCGCGCATCGACGACGGCACCCGCTTCAAGGAGGACCTCGAGGCCGACTCGCTGGACCTCTACACGCTCGTGCAGGAGCTCGAGGACTCCTACGGGGTCAAGATGTCCGACCAGGTCTTCACCCACGCGTCGTGGACCGCACGGCGCTCGGACTCCTACACGCGCCTGGCCTTCCTGGGCGACAGCGTCCTCGGCCTGGCGATCACGGCGCACCTGTACCCGCGGCTGGAGGCCGAGCGCTACGGCGCCGGCCGCCTGACGAAGATCCGCGCGCAGACCGTCTCGGGCCCCTCGTGCCGGGCGGTGGCCGAGCGCCTCGGGGTGCCCGACGAGCTGCGCGCCGCCGCGCCCGAGGGCGCCGAGCACGCGACGGCGCTGGTGGAGACCGAGCGGGTGCTCGCGTCGATCACCGAGGCGATCATCGGCGCCTGCTTCCTGCACGCCGGCTACGAGCGCACGGCGGCCGCGGTCGTCGAGGCGTTCCAGCCCGAGCTCGAGCACGCGCTGGAGAACCCCGTCGACTACAAGTCGACGCTGCAGGAGCGGCTGGCCCAGCGGGGCGACGTCGTGGCCTACGAGGTCACGGCGGAGAAGGGGCCGCCGCACGACCGCACGTTCGAGGTCACGGCGACCGTCGGCGGCGAGGCGGTCGGCACGGGCGCCGGGCGCTCCAAGAAGCACGCCGAGCAGGAGGCCGCCCGCGTGGCGCTCGAGGGCCTCGACGGCGACGCCTAGCAAAACCCCTGCAGGGGCTGGCTTC
>JACRMD010000200.1 GCA_016215085.1 Solirubrobacterales bacterium
GCCGGGCAGCGACGGGCCCAGCGCGAAGCCCATCGGCAGGAAGCGCGAGTTCATCAGCGCCGCCGCGGCCACCGCCGCGCCGACCGTGCCGCCCGAGGCGATGATCGAGATCGCCGCGAACTGGGCCGAGCCGGCGAAGACGATCGCCGACATCGCGACGACGGCGGCCTCGGGCATCCCGGCCTGCCGCGCGAGCACCGCGAACGAGAGCGACAGCAGGCCACCGGCCAGCGCGAAGGGGAAGCCGGCGCGCAGGCCGGCGCGCCACGACTCGGCGCGGGTGCGATCGGTTGCCTCGACGGCGCTCACCCGGGCAGCGTGCCAGCCCGGGCGCCGCGAGGCCACGACGATCGCTGTCGCGAGGCATGAGCGTCGCTGATCCGTCGGTTCTCCACCATCCGGGTGGGGAGAGCCGCCACCGTCGCCGCAGGCCAGCACCCCTGCCCGGCCGGCCGCCCGGCGGCCATCCTCCGCCCATGTCGATCTACGACCAGCTCGGCGGCACGGAGGCCATCGCCACCGCCGTCGACCGCTTCTACGCGCGCGTCCTCGCCGACGACCTGCTCGCGCCGTACTTCACCACCACCGACATGGCCCGGCAGAAGACGCACATGCGCGCCTTCCTGGCCGTCGCCCTCGGCGGCCCGCAGATCTACGCGGGCCGCGACATGGCCACCGCGCACGCCGGGCTGCGCATCACCGACGTCGCGTTCGACCGCGTCGTCGTCCACCTCGTCGCGACGCTCGCGTCGCTCGGCGTCGCGGCCGCAACGATCGAGGCCATCGGCGGGCACCTGGCCCCGCTGCGCCGGCAGATCGTGACGGCGAGCGCGGCGGCCTAGCATCCGCCCTCGTGGCGGAGCTCCTCGACGTCTACGCGGCCGACGGCACGACCCACCTGGGGGTCAAGGACCGCGCCGCCGTCCACCGCGACGGCGACTGGCACCTGGCCTTCCACCTGTGGGTCGTGCGCGCCGGCGGCGTCCTGCTCCAGCGCCGCGCGCACGACAAGGACAGCTGGCCCGGCTTCCTCGACGCCACGGCGGCCGGCCACCTCGTCGCGGGCGAGACGATCGAGGACGGCCTGCGCGAGGCCGACGAGGAGCTCGGCGTCAGCTACGCCTTCGCCGACCTCGTGCCGCTCGGGATCCACCGCGTCGACGAGCCGCGGGAGGCCGGGGCCAACCGCGAGCACCAGCACGTCTTCGCCGTCCACGACGAGCGCCCGCTGGAGGCGTTCACCGCGTTCGACCGCGACGAGCTCGAGGGGCTCGTGCTCGTCGGCCACGACGCGTTCGCCGCGCTCGTCGCCGGCGATGGGCCCGTCGCGGCTCGCGACTGGGACGGAGGCGCGGTGCGCGACGTGACGGTGCGTGCCGGCGAGCTCGTCCCGGCGCCCTACCTGCGCGCGCTCGCCGGCGAGCTGCGCCGGATCGGGCTCAGCGGGCCAGGAACGGCAGCCGCTCGGTGAGCCCGGCGAGGTCGAAGATCCGCATCACCTCGGGCCGCCCGCGCGTCAGCTCGACCGTGCAGCCCTGACGCGCCGCCTCTCGCGACGCCGAGATCAGTGCCCGCAGGCCGCTGGAGTCCAGGAAGCAGAGCGCGCGCAGGTCGACCACCAGCGCGTCGCGGTCGGCCGCGAGCTCGACGATGCGGCGCTCGACCTCCGGCGCGGACACGAGGTCCAGCTCGCCGTGCAGGAGGAGGTGGAGGGTGCCCGCGGCCGGGGCGAGCTCGTGCATGACGAACGGCTCGCACCCGGCCGCGTAGGCGCCCGTCGGTGGGGTGTGACCTTCAGACACGGACACGACGGTGACAACGCCGGCGCCCGAGCGAGGTTGGACGCGTAGCGATGGGGACGTATGGATCCCTACGTCGGAGTGCCGACATGGGGCGGAAGGGGTACGCCACAAGCGTGCCGGGGACGCTCATCAGCCTCCTGGACGCCGATCCCGACCTCGCGGGCGGGGACCTCCACGGCGACGACCTCGAGCGCGCGCGGCTCGCCGCGCGGACGCGGCAGCACGCCCTCAGCCCGGGCGCGTGGGACGCGGTCGCCGCGGTCGAGCCCGACGTCCACCATCGCGGGTTCTTCATCGTCGACGGCCTGCTGAGCCGCGAGGTGGAGGTGCTCGGCCGCCGCGCGGTCGAGCTGCTCGGCCCGTGCGACGTGCTGCGGCCGTGGAGCTGGGACGAGGACGGCCCGCACGTGCAGGCCGAGATCGGCTGGCAGGTGCACGAGCCGACGAAGCTCGCGGTGCTCGACCACGCGCTCATCGCGCGTATCGCGCCGTGGCCGCAGATCGGCGTCGAGCTCTTCAGCCGCGGGATCCGCCGTGCCCACATCCTGGCCGTCGCGCTGGCCATCGCCCACCACCAGCGCGTCGACGAGCGCCTGCTGCTGACGCTGTGGCACCTGGCCGAGCGCTTCGGCCGCGTCACGTCCGAGGGCGTCGTCGTGCCGCTGCCGCTCGGCCACCAGCGCCTCGCCGACCTCGTCGGCGCCCATCGCCCGTCGGTGACCACGGCGATGGGCGACCTGCAGCGCGAGGGCCGCGTCAGCCGGCGCGACGAGGGCCACTGGATCCTGCACGGCCGTCCGCCCGAGCAGCTGCGCCACCAGCGGCTGGCGACGGCCGCGATGACCTAGTGGATCGTGTGCCAGCCGCGCACGCGCGGCGCCTTGGCGGTGTCGAAGACGAAGAGGAACGCGCCGCCCGCGCCGGTGCGGGCGCGGAACGTCCCCGCGTCGGTCTCGAAGACCACGGTGCCGCCCTTCCGCACGCGGCCGGCGATGATGCTGCGCCCCGGCTCGCCGATCCCGCCCTCGGCGAAGAACCCCGGGCTGAGATCCAGCCGGCCGCAGAACCCGGGCCGGCCCGCCTGGTAGGGGCGGAAGCGCCCGTCGCGCACGAGCCCCAGGCGGCCGCCGTCGTCCCGGCCGACCAGCACGCAGTCGTGCCCGGTGCGCGTGGTGTAGACCGCGGCCGACCACGGCAGGCCGCCCGCCGGGTCCGCCGCCGACACCGCCACCGCCGGCCGCGCCGCCGGCGCGTACTTGCGCGGCATCCGGTCGGGCTGCGTGGGGAGCGGCTCGCCGGTCGACAGCAGCTCCGCGGTGCCCGCGGCGGCGGCGGCGAGCACCAGCAGCGCCGCCAGGACCAGGACGAGCCGCCGGCGCGGGTCGCGCCGGCGGCGGCGCCGGGCCGCGACGTCGCGGCGGGCCGCTGCGTGCAGCTGGTCGCCGACGTCGTGCAGCGCGGGGAGCATCGCGGCGCGGTCCTGCGCGCTCATGCCGCCCCCTCCAGCTGGCGGGCCGTCGCCGCGCCGAGCGCCTGCGACAGCGCGCGCAGGCCGCGCGAGACCCGCGCGCGGGCGACCTGCTCGCTGACGCCGGTGGCCGCGGCGACCTCCGCGTAGCCGAGCTCCTGGACGATGCGCAGCTCGACCGCCCGGCGCTGGTCCTCGGGCAGGCCGGCGAGCGCGGCGACGACCCGCGGCCGCAGCGCGTCCAGCCCCGCCAGCGCCTCGACGCGCTCGAGCTCGTGGTCGGCGAGGTGGGGCACCTCGATGGCCAGCCGCTGCAGCGCGGAGCGCTCCACCCGCCCGCGGCGCCAGTAGTGGGCGAGCAGGTGGCGGGCGATCGCGAACAGCCAGCCCTGCTCCTCCTCGTCGGTGCGCCCGCGGTAGCGGTGCCGGCCCTCCAGCGCGCGGGCGAACGTCTCCGAGGTGAGGTCCAGCGCCAGCTCGGCGTCGAGGACGCGACGCGCGAAGAACACGAGCACGCGCTCCGCATGTGCGGCGTAGAAGTCGGCGAACGCGTCTGCGTCCTCGCACGAGCGGGCCAGTGCGCCCGCGGCCGGGCCGGCGTCCCGCCGGATGAGGTTGCGCAACGACACCGCCAACGCGCAGCATCGCAGAGCGGCCGTCGCACCACTGCGCAATGTTAAGGGGCCTGGCCCCTTCATGAAGCTCGTGTTGGGGGCCTGGCCCCTTCATGAAGCTCGTGTTGGGGGCCTGGCCCCCGGACGGGTTACGCGGCGCGCGGGGCCGGCTGCACGGTGGCCTCGTGGACCGGCGGCCGCGAGGTGTACCAGTAGGTGAAGTACGCCGCGCGGGAGCCGGCCGGCAGCGTCGCCAGCAGCGCGGCGACGCGTCGCTCGAGCGAGGCCTCGTCCCCGTCGACGAGTCGCATCACGTGGTCCATGGCGCCACGGTAGGCGCGCGCGGGCGGCGCGTCTTTGGACCGCCGGTCCATACTGGGCGGCGTGCTCCTCGCCCTCTTCGCGACCGCCGCGGCGGCCACGGGGTCCTTCGCTGCCGTCAGCGAAGACCGGCGGCGCGTGGTCGTCACCGCGCGCGACGGCGTCGTGGTGCGGGTGCGCGCCGGGCTCGCGCGCTATCGCTGCGAGGGCTTCGGCGACCTCGGGCCGCAGGTCGTCGACGAGCGCGGGCGCGCGCGGATCGGCGCGGGCGGCCGCTTCGCGTTCCGCGCCGGCGAGCCCGCGCAGCGGCTCGTCGTCCGCGGCCGGCTGCGCGGCCGCCGCGTGGCGGGCACGCTGCGGGGGAGCGGCACGATCGCCACCGGGCAGCCCTGCGCGAGCGGCCCGGTGGCGTTCCGCAGCCGTCGCTAGCCCAGCGCGGGCGCGGCGGGCAGGCGCTCCAGCGCGGCGTTCATGTCGGCCTCGCTGAACTCGGGGTCCTCGAGCGTCCCGGCGAGGTACGCGTCGTAGGCGGCCATGTCGAAGTTGCCGTGGCCGCAGAGGTTGAACAGGATCACCCGCTCCTCGCCGGCCTCCTTGGCGGCCATCGCCTCCTCGATCGCGCCGCGGATCGCGTGGGCCGGCTCGGGCGCCGGGATGATCCCCTCGCTGCGGGCGAATCGGACCGCCGCCTCGAAGGTCTCGTTCTGGCGGTAGGCGCGGGCCTCGACCAGGCCGGCCTTGACCAGCGCGCAGACCAGCGGCGAGTCGCCGTGGTAGCGCAGGCCGCCGGCGTGCACCGGCGGGGGCACGAAGTCGTGGCCCAGCGTGTACATCGGCATGAGCGGCGTCAGGCCGGCGGTGTCGCCGTAGTCGTAGGAGTAGACGCCGCGGGTGAGCGTCGGGCACGCGGCCGGCTCGGCGGCGACGAACCGCACGTCGCGGTCGCCGCGCAGCTTCTCGCGCAGGAACGGGAACACGATGCCGCCGAAGTTCGAGCCGCCGCCGACGCAGGCGACGATGACGTCGGGCCGGTCGCCGGCCATCTCCATCTGGGCGATGGCCTCGATCCCGACGACGGTCTGGTGCAGCAGCACGTGGTTGAGCACCGAGCCGAGCGCGTAGTTGGTGTCCTCGCGCTGGGCGGCGACCTCGACCGCCTCGGAGATCGCGATGCCCAGCGAGCCGGTCGGGTGCGACGCGTTCGCGCGGCCGGCCTCGGTGAGGTCCGACGGCGACCGGTGCACCGTGGCGCCCCAGGTCTGGATCATCGAGCGGCGGTAGGGCTTCTGGTCGTAGGACGAGCCGACCATGAAGACCTCGCACTCCATGTCGAACAGCGAGCACGCGAAGGCCAGCGACGAGCCCCACTGGCCGGCGCCGGTCTCGGTGCTGAGCTTGCGCACGCCGGCCTGGAGGTTCTCGTAGGCCTGGGGCACGGCGGTGTTGGGCTTGTGCGAGCCGGCGGGGGAGACGCCCTCCCACTTGTAGTAGATGCGGGCCGGCGTCCCGAGCGCCTGCTCCAGGCGGCGGGCGCGGCGCAGCGGCGTCGGGCGCCACAGCTTGTAGGCGTCGCGGACCGCGGCGGGGATGGCGATCTCGGGCTCCATCGAGACCTCCTGCTCGATCAACCCCATGGGGAAGATCGCGGCGAGGTCGTCAGGGCCCGCGGGCTCGCCCGTGCGCGGGCTCAGGGGCGGGGGCGGCGGGTCGCCGGGCAGGTCGGGCGCGATGTTGACCCAGTGGGTCGGGATCGCGTCCTCGTCGAGCAGGAACGTCGTGCGGTCGTCGGCCATGGGGGGCCGATCCTAGTCCGCCTACCCGC
>JACRMD010000331.1 GCA_016215085.1 Solirubrobacterales bacterium
GCCGCAGCTCGCGCCGGCGACGAAGGACATCAACACGATGACCAGCACGCTGCCCGCCGCCAGCAGGCCGATCTGGCGCAGCACCTCGCCGGTGTAGCGCGGCAGGAACCGGAACGCCGCGAGGACGCGGACGACGAACGCGGCGAACGTGCCGACCGGATCGACGACGGGCACGTACTCGGGCGCCTCGACGGCGCGCCGGACGGGCGATCGGTCGTCGCGCGCGGCCGTGCTCATCCGCCGAAGTTCACCTCCGGGAAGAACGCCTGGAAGAGCTGCGTGTAGGCGACGGTGACGATGCCGATCACCACGAAGCAGGAGACGACCGCCTCGTTGACGGCGCGCCCGACCGCCTCGGCCCCACCCTTGACCTGCAGCCCCTTCTGGGCGCAGATGATCCCCACCAACATGCCGAACAGGGCGAGCTTGACGACGCTGCCCCACAAGTCGATGAAGTTGGTCAGGCCCAGCAGCTGGCCGCCGAAGGCCTGCGGGGTCGCGTCGTAGAGCAGGACCACCGCGGTGAACGTGCCGGCGATGCCGGCCCAGAAGGTCAGCAGCGCGAGGACCGGCATCCACAGCGTGAGCGCGACGACGCGCGGCAGGACGAGGTTGCGCACCGGGTCGACGCCGAGCACCTCGAGCGCGATCAGCTCCTCGCGGATCCTGCGCGCGCCCAGCTCGGCGGTGATCGTCGCCCCGAGCGTCCCGGCGACGATCGACGTCGTCAGCAGCGGGCCGAGCTCGCGCAGGAAGACCAGCGGCGCGATCGGCGCGACGCGGTCGACCGCCCCGAAGGCCGAGGCCAGCGAGCCGCCGACGACGCCGATCGTCCCGAAGCCGACCACGAACGCGACGATCGACGCCGGCACGAGCGTCAGCCGGAACGCGAAGACGAGCTGGCGCAGCAGCTCGGTGCGCCAGGACAGGCCCGGCGACACGAGCTCGGCGAACGCGCGCACGCCGAGCGCCGCGGTCTCCCCCGCCCCCGCCACCCAGGATCCGGGCGGCACGTCCCTGCGCACGCGCAGCCCGCCAGGCGCGGGCGCTCTCCTCCCGACGCCCACGCCGGCAGTGGTAGCAGTCGTCCGGGGCCGCGCGCGCTCGCTCCACCACACCCGGAACACCACCCGCTGTGCTCCCGACACACCCGTTACCGGGCCACTGCGTCACGCTCGATCCGTGCACAGGCCCGCGCCGCCCGAGGCGATGCGCCGCTCGCTCGACGCGGCGGTGCCGCTCGCGCTCGGCAACGCCAACGTCATCATGCAGCTCGCGTGGCTGCCCATCGGCCGCGGCGTCGCCGAGAGCCCGGTCGAGAGCGGCCGCGTCGACCGGCACCCGGTCAAGCGGCTGCGGACGACGATGAGCTTCCTGGTCGTCGCGGTGTACGGCACCGACGAGGAGCGGCGCGGGCTGCGCGGGGAGATCAACCGGCAGCACCGCCACGTGCGCTCGAAGCCGGGCGCGGACGTCGCCTACAACGCGTTCGACCCCGAGCTCCAGCTGTGGGTGGCCGCCTGCCTCTGGCGCGGGACGGAGGACGCCCTGCGCTGGCTGTACCCCGGCGTGCCGGAGGCGGAGCTCGACGCCTGCTACGCCTGGGCCGAGCGCTTCGGGACGACGCTGCAGGTCCGCGAGGGCAGGTGGCCGGCCGACCGCGAGGCCTTCGAGGACTACTGGCGGGAGGGCGTGTCGAAGATCCGCATGGACGACGTGACGCGCCGCTACCTGCAGGACCTGACGCTGCTGCGCGGCCTGCCGGCGCCCGTCCGCCTCGTCGCCGCGCGCCCGCTGTCCACGCTCACCCTCGGCTTCCTGCCCGAGCCGTTCCGCGCCGAGCTCGGGCTGCCGTGGACGCCCCGCGACCAGGCGCGGTTCGAGCGCCTGACGCGCACGATCGCGGCGATCAACCGCGTCAGTCCGCGGGTGCTGCGCCAGCTGCCGATGAACGCGTACCTCTGGGACGTCCGGCGCCGGCTGCGCACGGGGCGGCCGGTGGTGTGAGCGCTCAGCGCAGCGACGGAAGGCGCCCGGTCAGCTCGGTCGCGCCGCCGGTGGTCGCCGCCGGCGGGGTCCGCCGCGCGGCGAGGTAGCAGAGGCCGGGCGACCAGCCGGAGGCGCGCAGCTGCTCGGCGACGCTCGCGCGCCGCGCCGCCTGCTCCGGGCTCGGGGCCGGCGGCGGCGTGACGCCGTTGGTGCCCTCGACGCGGCCGGTCTCCCGATGGACCTTCCCGTCGGGGCCGGGCACGTAGTGGCGGCCCTTCCACCGCAGGATGTCGATCCCGCGCACATAGTCGATCGAGTACAGGACGTCGTCCTTGCCCGCCCACTTCGGCGAGGACGAGGAGCTCCCGAGCGAGAGGAAGTACCCCTGCTCCTTGATCCGGCCGGTGGGCTGGATCTGGAGGAAGCGCACGCCGTCCTCGTACTCCGAGATCGCGACGAGGCCGCCGTTGCGGAACGACGCGTGCTCCTGGAACCAGTGGACGGAGCAGCCGAGCGCGCCGGCGACCGGCTTGCCGTCGGCGTACACGCCGTTGCCGGCGGGCGGCACCTGCGCGAGCGGCCCCTGGAAGCTCTTCGACTTCCCCGAGAGCACCCCGCCGGCGCTGTAGACCGAGAACTCGCTGTTGTTGCGCTCGCAGCGGCCGGTGAAGTTCTGCTCGCCGCCGGTGAGCACGAACCGGTCGGCCCCGCTGCGCGGCCACCGGGCCGAGTGCACGAACTTGGCCGCCTTGCCCGTGTACAGGACCTTCGGGTGGGCGGGCGAGCCGCCGTCGGCGGCGTTGACCGAGATCGCGGCGAACGGCTGGCAGGCGGTCAGCAGGACGCCGGGCCGGATCTCGCGGATGTGATGGCAGCTCTTGGAGTCGACGCCCTGCGCCTTGAGCTCCGTGATCCAGTTGCCCACGACCTTCGGCGCGGTGCCGTCCAGGATGCCGCGCGCGTCGATGATCGTGCCGGCGCGGCCGTAGAAGTAGCGGCAGTCGAGCACGCACTCGGCGGTGTGGTTGGCGATCGGGATCGTGCCGACCTGCTTGATGTTGCTCGGGTCCCGCACGTCGAAGAACTGCACGCAGCCGTCGGGCGCCATCGCCGCGACGCACTCGGGGACCACGGAGTAGAAGTCGCTGGCGACGGCGAGGACCTTGCCGTTGGTCGGCACCTCCTCGTTCTCCCAGGCGACGTTCGCCTGCATCCCGCCCAGCGCCTTCGGCGACGCCGGATTCGAGATGTCGTAGATCGAGATGTTCTTGCCCGAGGTCACGAACATCCGGTCGCCGACGACCTTCGCGCCGGTGGTCAGGCCGACGTCCTGCTGGATCGAGCCGAGGTACTCGACGTTGCCGGACATCACCGCGTCGGGCGGCGCGGCCGACGCGGACGCCGGGAGCGCCGCGCACAGCAGGGACAGCAGGAGCGGCAGGGCGGCGCGCGGGGAGGTCATCGTGCAGGCTGCAACGCGCGCGGGCGCGGGAACTTGCTCCCTCGGCCGGGCCGTGCCGCGGCGGCCGCCCCAGGAAGCGGCGCATCCAGGCGCGCCCGCGGTCTACCCTCCGGCGCCGCCGTGGGTCGCCGCCTGCTCGCCACCCTGCTCGCCGCCCCCCTCGCCGGGGCGCCGCCGGCGTCGGCCGACGTGCGCATCGACCCGGAGCGGGTCGAGGTCCGCGCCGAGGGCGGGACGGCGACGATCACGCGCGATCCTCTTCGCATCGCGTTCGCCGACGCGTCCGGCACGGTCGTCCTGCGCGAGGTCGACGGCGCGGGCGCACGGCCGCTGCCGGTGGCGCCGGTGCCCTCCCCCGTCCCCCTGGGTCAGGACGCGGTCCGTGCCCCGGCGCTCTACGCGCCCCTGCACTTCAGCGTCGGCACGGGGGCGGTGGTGCAGGCGCCGGCCGCGCAGTACGTGGGCAACCTCGTGACCGGCCTGCAGGCCGGGGTCAGCTACAGCGCGACACGCGTGCTGACCGCGCGGGCCGACGGCGACGCGGCCGAGCTGACCGTGGCCACGACCGATCCGACCGGACGGACGCTGCGGGTCCGGGTCGCGCCGGCACCCAACGGCGCGCTGCGCGTGTCGGCCGCCCCGAGCGATCCCACCGGCGTGGTGGCCGTGGGCGACGCCTTCGACGCGGCGCCCGGCGAGGCCTACCGCGGCTTCGGCGGCCGCCACAACGCGATCGACCAGCGCGGCGAGGACTTCGTCAACTGGACCCAGCAGGAGAACACGGGGTCCGGGTACGCGGCGTCGGGCCCCGACGACCGCACGCTCTTCCCCAACGGCCGCACGGCGGCGTACTACGTGCAGTCGCTCTTCGCGTCCAGCGCGGGCTACGGCTTCCTGCTGGACCGCGACGAGCTGAGCCGGTGGCGGATCGGCTCCGACGACCCGCGTCGCTGGCAGGTCCAGGTCGCGGCCGGCCGGCTGGACTACGAGGTCTTCCCGGCACGCGACCCGGCGGAGGCGATCCGGCGCCTGACCGCCACCAACGGCCGCCACCGCGCGCCGCCGGACTGGGCGCTCGGCGGCCTCTGGGACGCCGCGGTGCGCTACCCCGCCGACAACCCGGCCGACTACCTGGCCTCGGTCCGCCGGGACCTCGAGGACTTCGACCGCTACGGCACGCCGGTCGAGGGCTACCGGATCGAGGGCTGGGAGTTCCTCTCGCGCGACCAGCTGCGCGAGCTCATCGGCGAGCTGCGCAGGCGCGGCATCCACCCGCTGCTGTACTTCCGCGCCTTCGTCGGCCGGGACCAGATCGGGACGGACCGCCCGAGCGCCTTCGACGAGGCGGTCGCCAAGGGCTACGTCGCCATGCGCGCCGACGGCTCGCCCTACACCTTCATCTCGAACTTCCAGGCCGAGGCCGCGCTGCTCGACGTGACCGACCCGGCGGCCGTGCGGTGGTGGCAGGGGCGCATCCGCGAGGCGCTCGAGCTCGGCGCCGACGGGTTCATGCAGGACTTCGGCGAGCAGACGCTGGCCGACATGCGCTTCGAGGACGGGTCGACCGGCCTCGAGATGCACAACCGCTTCGGCAAGCTCTTCCACCGCATCACGCGCGAGGAGGTCGACCGCTGGGAGCGCGAGCACCCTGGCGCGAACATCTGGTTCTTCGTGCGGACCGGGTACTCCGGAACGCCGGGCTCGGCAGCCTCCGAGGGCGCGACCTTCGCCGGCGACGGGACGACGGACTTCTCGCGCTCGTCCGGACTGGCCTCCCAGACCCCCGACATGCTCAACCGGGCCGTCGGCGGCGCCTGGGGCTTCACGACCGACGTGGGCGGCTACTTCGACATCGGCCCGTACCCCAAGACGTCCGAGGAGCTGCTGGACCGGTGGGCGGCATGGGCGGCGCTGAGCCCCTACTTCCGCCTGCACGGCTCCGTCCTCAACGGCCCCCACCGTCCGTGGGACTACGGCGAGGACATGGCGGCGCGCTACAACGCCTACACCCGGCTGCACCTCGCCGCGCGGCCCCTGCTGCGCCGGCTGCTGCGCGAGGCACAGCGCACCGGGACGCCGCCGCTGCGCCCGCTCTGGCTGGCCGCCCCGGGCGATCCGGCGGCGGCGCGCGAGGACCAGGAGTGGCTGCTGGGCGACGACGTGCTCGTCGCGCCCGTGGTGGAGCAGGGGGCGCGCGGCCGCGAGGTCACCTTCCCCGGCGGATGCTGGCGGTCGCCGGAGAGCGGGCTCGAGGTGCGCGGTCCCGCCCGCCGCGAGGTCGCCGCCGGCCTCGGCGAGCTGCCCTACTTCTTCCGCTGCGGGACCGCGCCGTTCGCCGCCGCCGCGCGGGGCGGCGCGACGCTGCCGGCGCGCCGGGCCTGCCGCAGCCGCCGCGCCTTCCGCATCCACCTCCGCGCCCGCGGCGTCGCCGCCGTTCGCGTCTACGTCAACGGGCGCCGCGTCCGGGCGAGCCGCCGCGGCGCGCGGGTCGACCTCCGCGGCCTCCCCCGCCGGCGCGTCACCGTCCGGATCCTCACGCTGACGCGCGACGGCCGCCGCCGCGTCGCCACGCGCACCTACCGCACCTGCGTCCCCCGGCGCCGCTGAGACCGGGGCACGGCGGCCTCAGCGCAGGGTCAGACGCCGCGCGGCCCGTCCGGCTCGCTCGCCGCCGTGCGCGACGAGCCGGAGCTGGATGTGCCGGTGCGTTCGCAGTGCGCGGCGTCCGGCGGCCGTGAGCGGGACGTCGACCCAGCGTGCCCGCCCCGCGCGGAGGCCGACCACCCGGGTGGCCAGCCGCACGCCCCGGTGGAGCGCGGTGACCCGGACCCTTCCGGTGCGCTCCGACAGCAGCCGGACGCGCAAGGCACCGCGGCGCAGCGCTCCCTTGCGAGACGATCCGGCGCGGGCGGACAGCCTGGCGCCACCGCGCGGGGCGGGCGGCGTCGCGCCGCGGGCGCAGGGCCCGAGCGCGTCGGCCACGGCGCGGTACATCGCGTTCCACTCCTTGGCGTGGAACTCGGTGGCGAAGCCGTAGGCCGCCGGGTCGTTCGCCGGCCCGTCGCCGGGGCGCGTGTCGAGCCCGAAGGCGTGGGAGAGCCGCACCCCGACGAGGCAGTGGTCGGGAGCGACGGAGATCTTGTTGCCCTGGAAGCCCGACGCCTGGAACGAGCCCGGGATGGGTCCCATCCAGGTCTGGTAGCCGTAGGCGCCCTTCGGGGCGTCCAGGAGCGTCGTCATCTGCTGGATCCAGGCCGCGGGCAGGACCTGCCGGCCCTCGGGTGTGCGGCCGCCGTTGCGCAGCAGCTCGCCGAAGCGGGCCAGGTCGAACACGCGCGAGTAGAGCCCCTGCGAGGCGATCGCGTCACCGACCCGATCGGTGAGCATCCGCGCGTCGCCGGCCATCCCCGCCGGCTGCCAGAGCTTCTCGGAGATGATCTCGTTGAAGGGCTTGCCGTACACCTTCTCGGTCAGCCACGCCAGCACCTGGGTCGCACCGCTGTTGTACCGCCACTTCGTGCCCGGCGCGGTCTCCTTCGGCAGCGCCTTGAGGAACGCGTTGCGCCCCTGCCCGAGCTGCCCCTCGGTCACCAGGTCGAGCGCCGCCTGCACCCACTCCTGCACCTGCGTGTTGCGTGCCAGCACCGGATCGTCCTCGTCCCAGAAGACGCCCGATCGCATCTGCAGCACGTCCACGATCCGGGCGCCTTCCCAGGCCGTGCCCCGCAACTCGGGGATGTAGGCCTCGATCCGATCCTGCACCGAGCGGAGCCGCCCCTCGGCGACGGCGATCCCGACGACCGCCGCGACGAACGTCTTGGTCACCGACCACGGCTGGTGGCGGACGTCGGCGCTCCAGCCGTTCTCGTAGAAGTCGGCGACGACCGCGCCGTCGCGGACGAAGGCCACGATGTCGGTCTCGGTCGTCCGCAGGAACTCACGCACCGTCTTCTTGCGCCCGTGCCAGTCGTAGGTCACGGCCGAGAGATCGCGCTCGCGGCGCGGCAGGCTGGACACGTACGGTCCGTCGGCCACCGGCGCGGTCGGCAGGAAGGCCTCGGGCTTGACCACGTCGATCGGCGTCGGAAGGGTCACGGACCCCGATTGCAGGAGGTTGTCGACCGCCGCGACCCAGAAGCTGGGATCCAGCGCCACCTCGGTCCTGCCCGCGGCAAGCTCGGCCAGGCCGGGGACGTTGAACAGCGGATCGATCTCACCCGCCGGACCGAGCCGCAGCTTGGCCCCCGGAATGTTGCCCACGATCGTTCGTGCGACCTCGAGCCGCTTGGCGTCGAGCGCCGCGCGCGACGGCCCTGCTGCCCCCGCTGCGCCCGGAGCGACTGCGCATGCGACGAGGAGCGATGCGGTAGCAAGTCGGCGGATGGTGCTCGAGGCCATGGGGGTCGCAACGGAACAGGCGTGCGAATCTTGCGCCGCCGCGGGGGTGCCGGCATGAGCGACGGCGGCGCGCTCTTCGTCGTCGGCGCCGGGCCGGGGGTCGGCACCGCGGTCGCGCGGCGCTTCGGCGCCGCGGGCCATCCCGTGGGACTGGTCGCGCGCAACGCCGACCGGTTGCGCACCACGACGGAGCAGCTCGCGGCCGGCGGCGTCCGCTCCGCGTTCGCCCTCGCCGACGTGCGCGACCCCGACGCGGTCCGCGCCGCCATCGACGAGCTCGAGGACCGGCTCGGCCCCGCCGAGGCGCTGTGCGTCAGCCCGCTGCCGGACGTCGGGACCATCAAGCCCGTCGAGGACACCACGGCCGAGGACCTGCGCGACGCGCTGGCCCTCGGCGTCGTCGGGACGACCGCCGCGGTCGGCCGCGTGCTGCCCGCCATGCGCGCCGCCGGTCGCGGAGCGCTGCTGTTCACGACCGGGTCCGCGGCGCTCACGCCGACGGCGGCGCGGGCGTCCAGCGGCATCGTCAACGCCGCGCAGTCCGCCTACTTCCGCATGCTGCACGACCGGCTCGGCGCCGAGGGCATCTACGCGCTGCACGCGGTCATCGTCGGCCCCATCGGGTCCGGCGGCCACGACCCCGCCGACGTCGCCGCGGCGATCTGGGACGCGGCGGCGCGCCGGGCCGACGCCCAGATCGTGATCCGCTGAGCGCGCACATCAAGCGCAGCGTTCCGGGGAACGCCCACGTCACACCGCAGACCACCAGTGGAAGGACGCAAGCGACATGGGTGACGGCACGACCGACAAGCTGAAGGGCCGCGTCAAGGAGGCCGGTGGCGACCTCACCGGCGACCGGGAGCTCAAGAACGAGGGCAAGGTCGACCGCGCGAGCGGCTCGGTCAAGGACGCGGTCGGCGACGCCGCCGACAAGGTCAAGGGCGTCGTCTGCAAGGACCGCGA
>JACRMD010000332.1 GCA_016215085.1 Solirubrobacterales bacterium
AGCTCTTTGCACCTTCGGCTCGCCGCTACGGTCGTCCTTGCGTCAAGGCCTTTTCGGGGCGTCCGCCCCGATGACGACGTCCCCCGCCCACGCTGGGGGACGCGCCGGAGGCGCCGGCCCACACCGCCCACCACCCCCGGAGGTAGGGTCGGCGCCCCGTGCACCGCTTCGTCGTCTCGTCGCGCCTGGCCGCCGCGCCCGCCGAGGTCTGGGCGCGCGTGTCGACCTTCGACGGCGTCAACGACGAGCTGTGGCCGGTCGTGCGCATGAGCGTGCCGCGCGGCGGCGCCGTGCTGGCCGCCGGCGCGCTCGGCCGGTCGTGGCTGCTGCTCGGCGGCGTGCTGCCCTTGGACTACGACGACCTCGTGCTGGAGGAGGTGCAGCCGGGCTGCGGCTTCCGCGAGCGCTCGCGGCTGGGCTCGGCGTCCGCGTGGTGGCACGACCGCACGCTCCTGCCGCTCCCCGGCGGCGGCTGCCGCGTCGTCGACGAGGTTGCGTTCGCGCCGCGCGTGGCGGCGCTCGGCGGCCTGCAGGCGTTCGCGTTCGAGGCGACGTTCCGGTGGCGGCACCGGCGGCTGCGGCGGCGCTTCGGGCGCGCGGGCGGTGGTGCCCGACGCTAGGCCGGCGCCGGCGCCGGCGCACGCCGCGAAGCGCTCAAGGGCCGACGTCCAGCCGGGTGCCGCGCGGCGTGAGCAGCAGCGGGCATGCGGCCGTGCGCAGGAGGTCGTGCGTGGTGCTGCCGAGCAGCACAGCGCCCACGGGCCCGTAGCCGCGCGAGCCGGCCACGAGCAGGTCGAGCTCGGCGCTGGCCCGGCTCAGGACGTCCGCGGGGCGGCCGCTGCGGAACGCGCCGTCTGCGTCGAGGTCCCCCTGCGCCGCGCGCACGGCCTCCTCGTGCAGCCGGCGCGCGTCGTCCTCGAGCGCGCGGTTG
Source organism: Solirubrobacterales bacterium (assembly GCA_016215085.1). Lineage (GTDB taxonomy): Bacteria > Actinomycetota > Thermoleophilia > Solirubrobacterales > Solirubrobacteraceae > Baekduia. The sequence continues at coordinate 932 of JACRMD010000332.1, forward strand.
ACGGAGACCTCGGCCTCCGGCAGCGAGGTGGGCAGGCCGCCGAAGGCCACCGGCTGGTGCACGGTGATGATGCGCAGGCGCGCACCCGCGCGCCGTGCCAGCCCGGTGGCGGCGTCGAGCGCCCGCCGCGACTCGTCGGAGCCGTCGTAGGCCACCCCGATGGCGCGCGGGACCCGCGCCGGGGCGTCGCCGTAGCCGTGCGGGGCGACCGCCAGCGGACATGCGCCGCCCTCCGCCAGCCGTCCTCCGACGGTCCCCAGCAGCGTGCGGCGGAGCGGGCCCCGCGTCGTCGACCCGAGGACCAGGAGCCCGGCGTCGTCGCGCTCGCTGACCTCCTGCAGCATGCGCGCGGGCGCGTTGCTGGCGTGGACGTGCGCGTCGACGACCTCGACGCGGGCGAGCTCGCGGCCGAGCGCGAGGAGGTCGTCGCGGGCGGCACGACGCAGCTCCACGGCGTCTTCGTCGTCTCGGTCCTGGAGGACCGGGAGGTAGGGGAAGCCGGCCACCAGCTCCAGCGGGGCGCCCAGGAGCGGGGCCAGCTCGGCCCCCAGCCGCAGCGGGTCCTCCGGCCGCTTCGCGGGATCGACCGCGACGATCACCCTCTTGTGCTGGACCTTGCTCACGTGCGCCGTTCCTCTCGGACGCGGACTGTACGCGGATCGGCGGTCTGGCCTCCCGGACGACGGGACGCGCTGCGCCCACAACGACGAAGGGGCGCCCGGAGGCGCCCCTTCGCACAGCTTGGCCTGCGTCGCCGGCTCAGCCGCAGCCGGTGTTGTTGCCGCAGGACGAGCACGTGTAGCACGAGCCCGTCCGCTGCATCATGCCGCCGCACTGCTGGCAGGCCGGGCCGAGCTCGAGGCCCTTCATCCGCACCGGGACCACCGGCGGGGTGTCCGTGAGCGCCTCGGTCGGGGCGGCCGGCTGGCCGTCGCCGTTGGCGGGCGTCGCCTGCGGGCCGGCGGTGTCCGAGGAGATCGAGGTGATCGCCTCCTCCGCGGCCTTCTTGGCCCGGACCTCGGCGGTCAGGATCCCGAGCTCCTCCTGGATGTCGGCGTCCAGGAAGCGGGAGGCCAGCCACCGCATGATGTAGTCGGGCATCGACTTCGCGAACGGGATCTCCGGGTTCTGGGTGATCCCCTCGGGCTCGAAGCGCATGTAGGCGAACTTCTCGACCAGGGTGTCGAGCGGCACGCCGTACTGCAGTGCGATCGAGATCGCGGTGGCGAACGAGTTCATCATGCCGCGGAGGGTCGAGCCCTCCTTGCCGACGTCGGTGATGAAGATCTCGCCGACCGTGCCGTCCTCGTACATGCCGGCCGTGCTGTAGCCCTCGTGGCCGCCGATGTTGAACTTGTGGGTGATCGACTGGCGCTCGCGCGGCATGCGCTTGCGGGCCGGCCCGATCGCCGCCATCTGCTTGGCGACCTCGGCCTTGACCGCCGCGTCGAACTCCTCCTTGGACTGCGGCGCCTCGGCGGCCTTCTGCGCGTCGGTGCGCAGCGCCTGCGCGGTCTTGGAGCCGTCGCGGTAGATCGCCAGCGCCTTGACGCCGCACTCCCACGCCTGCACGTAGGCGTCCATGATGTCCTCGGCGGTGGCCGAGTTCGGGAGGTTGACCGTCTTGGAGATGGCGCCCGAGATGAAGGGCTGGACCGCGCCCATCATCTTGATGTGGCCCATGTGGCTGATCGCGCGCTCGCCGACGGCGACGTCGAAGACCGGCAGGTGCGCCGCGTCGAGGCCGGGGGCGCCGACGATCGTGCCGTGCTCGTCGACGTGGGCGACGATCTGGTCGACCTGCTCGGGCGAGTAGCCGAGCGTCTGCAGCGCGAGGCCGACCGTGCGGTTGACGATCGTCATCGAGCCGCCGCCGACCAGCTCCTTGTACTTGACCAGCGAGAAGTCGGGCTCGACGCCGGTGGTGTCGCAGTCCATGAGGAACGAGATCGTCCCCGTGGGCGCGAGCACCGTCGCCTGCGCGTTGCGGTAGCCGTAGAGCTCGCCGAGCGCGACGGCCTCGTCCCAGGTGCGGCGGGCGGCGTCGAGCAGCGCCGTGTCGCGGCACGCCGCCGACGGCACCGAGTAGGACGCGTCGCGGTGCATCCGCATGACGCCGTTGTGCGCCTCGCGGTTCTCGGCGTAGCGCTCGTAGGGCCCGATCGCCGCGGCGATCTTCGCCGACTGCGCGTAGGCACGGCCCGTCATCAGCGCCGTGATGGCGGCGGCGGTGCCGCGGCCCGCGTCCGAGTCGTAGGGCATGCCGTTGGCCATCAGGAACGCGCCGAGGTTCGCGTAGCCGAGGCCGAGCTGGCGGAACGCGCGGGCGTTGACGCCGATCTCCTCGGTCGGGTAGCTCGACGGGCCGACGACGATCTCCTGCGCGAGGAAGACGACGTCGACGGCGCGCTCGAAGCGCTCGACGTCGAACGAGCCGTCCGGGCGGCGGAACTTCATGAGGTTCAGCGACGCCAGGTTGCAGGCCGAGTCGTCGACGTGCATGTACTCCGAGCACGGGTTCGACGCGTTGATGCGCCCCGAGTTCGGGCACGTGTGCCACTGGTTGATGATCGTGTCGTACTGGACGCCCGGGTCGGCGCAGCGCCAGGCCGCCGCGGCGAGCTTGCCCATCAGCTCGCGCGCCTTCATCGGCTCGCCGATCGGCTGGCCGGTCGAGCGGGCGATCGTGCGCCACTCGCCGTCCTCCTGCACCGCGCGCATGAACTCGTCGGTGACGCGGACCGAGTTGTTGGCGTTCTGGTACTGGATCGACGTGAAGCCGTCGCCGTCGATGGACATGTCGAAGCCCGCGCGCGCGAGGGCCTCGGCCTTGTCCTCCTCCTTGGCCTTGCACTCGATGAACTCGACGATGTCCGGGTGGTCGACGTCGAGGACGACCATCTTGGCCGCGCGGCGGGTCTTGCCGCCGGACTTGATCGTGCCCGCCCAGGCATCGGCCCCGCGCATGAAGGAGACCGGGCCCGACGCGGTGCCGCCCTTGCTCAGCGGCTCCATCGATCCACGGATGTTGGACAGGTTGATGCCCGAGCCGGAGCCGCCGCGGAAGATCTTGCCCTCGCGCGTGTTCCAGTCGAGGATCGACTCCATCGTGTCCTCGACGGACAGGATGAAGCAGGCCGAGCACTGCGGCTGCTCCTCGAAGCCCACGTTGAACCAGACGGGCGAGTTGAACGCCGCCATCTGGTGGAGCAGGATGTAGGTGAGCTCGTCCTGGAACGCGTCGCCGTCCTCGGCGGTCGCGAAGTAGCCGCGCTGGCGGCCCCAGTCGGCGATGGTGCCGGCGACGCGGCCGATCATCTGCTTGACCGAGTGCTCGCGCGCGGGCGAGTCCAGCTGGCCGCGGAAGTACTTCTGGGCGACGATGTTGGTGCTGTTCTGCGACCAGGTGCTCGGGAACTCCACGTCGTCCTGGCGGAACGTGCCGACGGCCGCCGTGCGCAGCTCCCACTCGACGGTGTCGAAGGGGTCGACGCCGGGCGTCGTGAAGTACCGATCGATGGTCAGCGCACGGCCGGGCTGGACCTCGGTCTGCAGTGCCGTCTGGGGGGTCGTCGCCATGCGCGGGCTCCTCCTCTTTCCGCCGTCTGCGGCGTCGCTCGAAACTGGTGGGGTCGAGCAGGGTGGCGCACGCCCCGGACGTCAAAGCTGCTGCGCCGCTGCCGGCGGACCGGACTCCCCGCAACCTGCGGGAAATCGCTTGCAAGCGTCCCTTCAGTCTAGTGCGCCGAGGTCCGCGCCCGGGCCTTCAGCGGCCCATCCGGACCCAGTCCCGGAACTCCGCCCAGGCGGCGCTCGTGCGCCATCCGGCCTCGGCCGAGGCGTGGCGCGCGCGCAGCCACCAGGCGGGCTCCCAGGCCCACCAGCGGGCCGCGCCCCAGGCCAGCGCGGCGAGCAGCAGCAGGCCGCCGACGATGGCCAGCAGGACGAGCGCGGCGGGCGCGGCGCCGGCGCCGTCGTCGCTCGTGCGCGCGGCCGCGGGGATCGCGTCGTCGGCCGCGCCGGGCGCCGGGTTGGGGTTGGGCGTCGGCTGCGGCGTCTGCCCCGCGGGCGTGGTGGCGGCGCCCGGCTGGGCGCCGGCGGCGGGCGTCGTCGCCGTGCCCGGC
>JACRMD010000333.1 GCA_016215085.1 Solirubrobacterales bacterium
CGGGCGCCACGGACCCCTTCGTCGCGCTGGTCCACGTCGGAGACCCGTACGGCGACGACCGCTCGCGCAAGCGCGCCCGCAGGACCGCCGGCGCCGCGCTATTCGACCGCTTCCTGGCCTCCATGACCTCGCAGGCCCCCGCCGCCGAGACGCCGTCGATGGACCGCGCCGTCGCCGACCGCGACGCGCTGGAGGCCGCGATCCGCGCCGCGGGGCTCGAGGCGCACGCGCACCGGCTGGCCCGCGAGGTCGCGCTCGAGGGCCTCGTGCTGGAGCCCGCGCCGCGCACGGTCGCGGCTCGGCGGCCCGCCGCTGCTGCCGCCCGGCGAGCCGTGGCCGCGCGGCGACCAGGGGCGCGACCTGACGTTCCTCGCGGGCCTCGACCTCGCCGAGCTGACCGCACCGGAGCTGCCCGCGTCGGGCTGGCTGCTCTTCTTCGCCGACGTCGGCACGGGCGACGGCGACGGCCTCATCGACGAGGCCGGCAACGGGCCCGGCTCCCTCGCGCGCGTCCTGTTCGCCGAGGATCCGGTGGCCGCCGACGGCCCGGCCCTGACGCCCCGGCCGGTCGCGGCGCGCGCCGTGCTCACCCTGCCCGGCGGCTACGACGCGCCCGAGCGCCTTGGCCTCGACGTCTACGAGGCCATCGCCTACGAGGAGCTGTGGGAGCGACTCGACGGGGCGGCCGGCGAGCACGCGGGCCACTGGGTCGGCGGCCACGCCACCGGGGTGCAGGGCGAGACGCCGGACCCCGGCACGGCCCTGCTGCTGCACCTCGCCGACGACCACGCGCTCGGCTTCGACTTCCTCGACGCGGGCGCGATCCAGTTCCGCATCCCCCGCGACGCCCTCGCCGCCCGCGACTGGTCGCAGGCGTTCGCCGAGGCCGACTCCTGCTAGATGATGTCCTTGACCTCGAGCTCGCGCCGGAAGCGCACCAGCGTGCGCTGCAGCGACTCACGCATCGGCCGGCGGATGAACAGCAGGTCGACCACCGGCATGAGCGGCTTCTGGTCCTTGAGGCGGTACTCGAGCTCGAGCGTCACCCGGCAGCCGTGCTCGCGCGGCTCGAAGGCGACGATCTGCGTGCCCCAGACCTTCTCGTCCTCGACGGCGACCGACTGGCCGGCGCGGGCCTCGTAGGCCTCGACGCGCTCGACCACGCGACCCCGGCCGCCGGGCTTGGCGTTCCACACGACGCGCCCCTCGCGCGGCCAGTCGCCCTCGACGTTGTCGACGTGCGCCATCCCGTCGACGAACGCGGGCCAGCGCCGCGTGTCGTACCAGAGCTCCTCCGCCTCGCTGGCCAGCGCCCGCACGTCGACGCCGGCGCGCACCCGCCCCATCAGGCGCCGAGCTCCCGCCGCAGGTCGGCCAGCACCGCGGCGACCGCGTCGAGCTTGAGCCCGACGCCCTCGCGCAGCCGCTCGCGCTCGGCCTCGCCCGCCGGCGTCAGCCGGTAGAAGCGCCGCGAGCGCCGCTCCGGGTGCTCCCACTCCCCCGCGATCATCCCGTCGGTCTCCAGCCGCCGCAGCAGCGGGTACATCGTGTTGGGGTTGACCGCCACCAGGCCGCCGGTGATGTGCTCGACGCGCTCCATGAGCTGGTTGCCGTAGGAGGGCCCGTCGGCGAGGAAGTGCAGGACCAGCAACGGCAGCAGGCCCGCCCGCCGCAGGTCCGCGGTGAGCGGGTCCGAGGAGCCCGGCCCGCGGGCCGGGACGCCGGCCGCGGCCCGCGCCGCCTCCAGCGGCGCGGCCTCGGCGACGGCCTGCTCGGTGCGGCGGCGGGGCACGGCACGAGGCTACCCGTGCCGTCCCCCGCTCGCGCTGCGTGGTCCGCGCGCGCTACGGCGCGCAGGCCTGGATCTTGGCCGCGTCGGTGCCCGCCTCCTGGATGCAGGTGGCGAGGTCGGACGCGCCCGGCTTGGCCGCGGTCGCGCCGCCGCCGCTGCCGCCGCTGACCTGCTCGATGGTCTTCTCGGCCTGGTCGAGCGTCTTGCGCGCCTCGTCGTCGGGGTTGCTGAGCCCCGAGCCGTCCAGCGACGCGCGCCAGTACTTGGAGCCGTTGAGGTAGACGTTCCACCCGGGCTTGCCGCTGACCGGGTCGATCATCGCGATGACGTGCGTGACGTCGTCGAGGCCCTTGGACTCCTTCTGGGAGACCTGTGCGGCCAGCTTCTCGACGGTCGCCGCGTCGAGCTTCGCGAGCGGGAAGATGTTGTCCTTCAGCCGGCCGGGGCCCGACAGCGACAGCGGGAACTCCTTGACGTGGCCCTTGCTGTCGACCTTGAACGCGCGGCCCTCGTCCTCGCTGCCGGTGCTGACCTCGACGGCGACGTAGCCGGGGTAGACCGCGAGCTGGAGCAGGTCGGCGTCGTCGCCGACCTTGCCGCGGATGGCGGTGAGGGCCTTGTCCAGCGGCTGCTGGTGGAACATCGACTTGGCGTCGCCGCCCTTGCGGGTGGCCTCGTCGATCGAGTCCTTGGCGCCGCCGAGGCTGGTGATGGCGACGATGCCGCCGACCACGAGGGCGATCACCGTGCTGACGATGGAGAAGCGGAGGAGAGGCATGATGCCCCCTCAACGCCGCGGGGCCGCCGCGCTTACGCACGACGGCCCCGAGGGTGACGACAGGCGCGGCGGACGCCGCGGGCGACCTACGCGGCGGCGGGCTCCGCCACGCGGCGCGGGAGCAGCGTCTCGCGGGCGATGACCAGGCGCTGGATCTGCGAGGTGCCCTCGTAGAGCTGCATGATCTTCGCGTCGCGCATCAGCTTCTCGACCGGGTACTCCTTGATGAAGCCGTAGCCGCCGAACACCTGCACGGCGTCGGTGGCGACCTCCATCGCGGAGTCCGAGGCGAAGCGCTTCGCGTGCGAGGACTCGAGCGTGTTGCGCTTGCCCTGGTCGAGCAGCACGGCCGAGTTCCACGTGGCCAGGCGCGCGAGGTGCACCTTGGTGGCCATGTCGGCGATCATGAACTGGATCGCCTGGTGCATCGCGATCGGCACGCCGAACTGGACGCGCTCCTTGGAGTAGTCGATGGCGAACTCCATCGCCGCGCGCGCGATGCCGGTCGCCATGGCGGCGACGCCCGGGCGCGTGCGGTCGAGGGTCATCATCGCGAGCTTGAAGCCCTTGTTCTCCTCGCCGAGGATGTACTTCGCGTCGACCTCGGTCTCGTTGAAGGTCACGGTCGCCGTGTTCGACGCCCGCTGACCCATCTTGTCCTCCTTCTTGTCGATGACGATCGTGTCGTCACGACGCACGAGGAAGGCGGACATGCCGCGGTGGCCGGCGTCCGGGTCGGTCTTCGCGTAGACGGTGTACCAGTCGGCGTGCGAGCCGTTGGTGATGAAGCACTTCTGGCCTGGCAGGACGTGCTTGTCGCCCTTCTTGACCGCGCGCGTGCGCATCGACGAGACGTCGGAGCCGGCGCCCGGCTCGGTGAGGCAGAACGAGGCCAGCTTCGGCTCGGCGATCAGCTCGCCGTAGAACTCCTCCTTGACCTCGTGCGAGGCGCCGAGCTCGACCGGCGCGGAGGCCAGGCCGTTGGCGCCCAGCGAGGTCTGGATGCCGGAGCAGCCCCAGGCCAGCTCCTCCTCGATGAGGCAGCCGTCGAGGAAGCCGAGACCCGGTCCGCCGTACTCCTCGGGGACGTGGGTGTTCATCAGGCCCACCTCGTGGGCCTTGTTGATGATCTCCTGCGGCCAGGTGCCGTCCTTGTCGAACTCCCACGCGACCGGACGGATCTCCTTCTCCGCGAAGTCGTGGGCCAGCTCGCGCAGGTTCTTCTGCTCGTCGGTCAGCGTGAAGTCGACCACTTCGTTGTCTCCTTGGAAAGCGAAGGAGCGCACGGGCGGTGAGCCTCGCGCGCTGCGGCGATTGACTGGTCAGTCAATGACTACCCCGTCAGGGTAGCGGTTGCACCCGGATCCGTCGAGCTACATCGCCTGCACGAGGAACCAGGCGCTGACCGCGAGGGCGATCAGGGTCACCAGGACGAGCCCCCACTGCTCCGGGAAGACGGGCGGCCGGCGCGGCGCGAAGGTCTTGCGGCGGAGGCGCTTCCACACGGTGGGCACAATGTGATCGATGGAGGACGCCTTCGCCACCGTGCTGTTCGTCGTGGTCGGCGTCGCCGCCGTGGCGGCGATCTGGGCGGCGGTCGGCGCCGGCGAGGTCTACAAGCAGATCGGGCGCGGCGCGATGTCGCTCAACGACGGGACCGACCGGCCCGCGCGCGAGCCGACCGGCGCGGTCGCGAGCGCCGAGCGCGACGAGGAGGTCCGCCAGATGCTCGAGGCGCGCAACGCCCGGCGCGTCGCGCGCGGGCAGGAGCCCGTGGACGTCGAGGCCGAGCTGCGCGAGCTGACGCGTCCGGCCGCGGACCCCGGGCTGGAGGCCGAGGTGCGTCAGCTCGTCGAGGCGCGCAACGAGCGGCGCGTCCGCCAGGGCAAGGAGCCGCTGGACGTGGAGGCCGAGGTCGCCCGCCAGCTCCGGGAGCTTGGGTAGGATCGCGCCATGGCGATGCGCCGCTTCGAGCTTGACGACCTCGTCAACCGCCCGGGGACGTACTTCAACCCCCAGACCGAGGTCGTCGTCGTGGTCGACGACTCCCCGGAGATCGACGCCGAGATCTTCAACATGGAGGAGTTCGAGGGGGCCGACTGGGTCCTCGTCTCCGAGGAGGTCCCGGTCGATGAGCACGCGCGCGACGAGCTGCTGGAGAAGTTCCAGAGCCGCCACTCCCCCACGGCCGACGGCGTCCTGGAGGCCGACGACGAGGAGGAGTTCGACGGCTTCGAGGTCGAGGACGTCGAGGAGTAGCCGCTAGGCGGCCGTGGTGCCGCCGGTGGCCTTCGGCGTCGCCGCCGGGCCGGTCGTCCCCGTCGTGGCGGCCTGCTCCTTGACCTCCACGACGACCTTGTCCTTGCCGTCGCCGTAGACGTGGAAGGTCCGCCCGTTGCGGAAGATCAGGTCGAAGGCCTGGCCGCTGCGGGCGTTGCCCGACACGTTGACGCACATGTCGTGGCGCGTCCCGCCCTTGATGCGGGCGAACGCGTGGCCCTCGACCATCGAGAGCCTCTCGCCCTTCTTGAGGTCGTCCTTGGCCTTCGCGAGCTCGGCCGCGAACGCGCCGGCCGCCGCCGGCGTCGCGGCGGACGTCGGGGTCGTGGTGGCCGGCGTGGAGGCAGCCGTCGTCGCGGAGAGGGCGTCCACGCCAGGGTGATCGGCCGCGCCGGCGCGCGGCTTGAGCCCTAGGCGGACGTGACGTCCGCGGCGGCGCGGCGGTCGGCCCGCAGCGAGAGCCCGATGCCGATCGTGAAGGCGATCAGGACGACGGCCAGGCTCTGGACGGGGCCCACGTGCACGACGTCCTCGATCAGCAGCTTCACGCCGACGAGCGCGAGCACCACGGCCAGCGTCTCGTCCAGGTAGCGGAAGCGCTCGATGAGCCCCTCGACGAGCACGAACAGCGCGCGCATGCCCATCAGCGCGAACGCGTTGGCCGCCCAGATGACGAACGAGTCGGTCGTGATGGCGAAGGCGGCGGGGATCGAGTCGATCGC
>JACRMD010000334.1 GCA_016215085.1 Solirubrobacterales bacterium
CGAGGCCGATCTCGCGCAGCCACCGCTCGGTCGCGTCGTGCGCGCGCACGGCCCGGTGGCTGGTGATGTGGATGAAGTGGCCGGCCCGGTGCCACGCGTTGACGGCCTCGACGGCGCCCGGGTACGGGCGCCCGGCGAGGATCGCCTCGTCGGTGTGGGTCTCGTCGATGCAGCACACCAGCTGCTCCTCGCGCAGCCGCGTGATGCCCCAGGTGAACTGCTCCTCGTAGGGCAGGTCGATGCCGAAGCGACGCTGGGCGGCCGCGCTCAGGACGTCCCAGTAGTGGTGGAGGGTCGAGTCGATGTCGATGGCGATGCGCATCTTCGCGCCCTATCGTTGCACGCCCATGACGAGTGCCCCTGTGACCGGCAGGCCGCACGACGCGGCCGCGGATCGGTACGGCCCCGGACCGGGCCGCAGCCCGTGGATGGACGTCGACTGGCGCGAGCACCAGCGCTGGGTGCGGCTCGACGGCTCGTGGGCCAACGTCATCGACCTCGGGCCCGAGGACCCCGACGGCACGGTCGTGTTCATCCACGGCCTGTCGGGCTCGTGGCAGAACTGGCTGGAGAACCTCCCCCACTTCGCCGAGCGGTACCGCTGCATCGCCATGGACCTGCCCGGCTTCGGCGCGTCGGAGATGCCGCGCGAGCGGATCTCGATCCGCGGCTACGGCGCGTTCGTCGACGCGCTGCTGCGCGAGCTCGGCGTCGAGCGCGCCGCGGTCGTGGGCAACTCGATGGGCGGCTTCATCGGCGTCGAGGTCGCGCTGTCGTTCCCCACGATCGTCGACCGCCTGGTGCTCGTGTCGGCCGCGGGGCTCTCGATCGAGCACCAGCGCAACGACCGGATGCTGGCGGTCCTGCGCCGCGCCGAGAACGTCCTGACGATGTACGGCGGCTGGCTGGCCTCGCGCTCGGCCGAGTTCACGCGCCGGCCGCGCTCGCGCCACCTGCTCTTCAACATCGTCGCCGAGCACCCCGACCGGCTGCCGCCGCCGCTGGTCGCCGAGCAGCTGCGCGGCTCGGGCAAGCCGGGCTTCCTCGACGCGCTCGACGCGCTGTCCAGCTACCCGATCCGCGACCGGCTCGGCGACATCGCCGTACCCACGCTCGTGGTCTGGGGCGAGGACGACAAGCTGGTCCCCGTCCGCGACGCCTGGGAGTTCGGGCGGCTGATCCCGGACTCCGAGGTCGTCGTGTACGAGGACACCGGGCATGTCGCCATGCTCGAGCGCCCGGCCGCGTTCAACGCGCTGGTCGGCGACTTCCTCGACCGCTAGACCGTGACGGCGCCCTCCGAGGCGCTGCCCACCAGCTGGGCGTACTTGCGTAGCACGCCCGTGGCGTCGGGGCTGACCGGCGCCTCGTAGGCCGCGACGCGGGCGGCGATCTCCTCGTCGGAGAGGTCGACGTCCAGCTTGCGGTTGTCCACGTCGATCGTGATCGTGTCGCCGTCCTGCAGCGCGGCGATCGGGCCGCCGCGGGCGGCCTCGGGCGCGACGTGGCCGGCCATGAAGCCGTGGGTGGCGCCGGAGAAGCGGCCGTCGGTGAGCAGCGCGACCTCCTCGCCCAGGCCGGCGCCGTTGATCGCGGCGGTGACGGCGAGCATCTCGCGCATGCCGGGGCCGCCGGCCGGGCCCTCGTTGCGGATGACGACGATGTCGCCCGGCTGGATGCGGCTCTGGAGCACCGCCTCCATCGCGGCCTCCTCGCCGTCGAAGACGCGCGCGGGGCCCTGGTGGTAGCGGCGCTCGTGGCCGACGAGCTTCACGACGCAGCCCTCCGGCGCGATGTTGCCGCGCAGGATCGCGATGCCGCCGTTGGGCTTGAGCGGGTCGCTCAGCGGGCGCACGACCCGCTGGCCCTCGGTCTCCTGGGCGGCGTCGGCGATGTCGCCGATCGTCTGGCCGGTCACCGTGATGCAGTCGCGGTGCAGCTTGCCCATCTCGTCCAGGCGCTTGACGATCAGCGGCACGCCGCCGGCGGCGTAGAGGTCGACCGCGTTGTACGTCCCGCCGGGGCTGAGGTCGCCGAGCAGGGGCGTGCTGTCGCTGATGCGGTCGAAGTCGTCGATGTCGAGGTCGACGCCGGCCTCGTTGGCGACGGCGAGCAGGTGCAGCACCGCGTTGGTCGAGCCGCCGCTGCTGGCCACCGCGCCGATGGCGTTCTCCAGCGCCGGCTTGGTGATGACCTGGCGGGCCGTCAGGCCCTTCTTGAGGATCTCGACGATCAGCTTGCCGGCCTCGAAGGCGACCTCGTGCTTGGCCTTGGCCTCGGCGGGGACCATCGCCGAGCCGGCCGGGCTGATGCCCAGCACCTCGAAGGCCATGGCCATGGTGTTGGCGGTGAACTGGCCGCCGCAGGCGCCGGCGCCGGGGCTCGCCACGCCCTCGAGCTCGTGGAGCTCCTCGTCGGTCATGCGCCCCGTGGCGTGGGCGCCGACGGCCTCGAAGACGTCGATGATCGTCACGTCGCGGCCGTGGAAGTGGCCGGGGCGGATCGAGCCGCCGTAGAGCATCACGCTCGGCAGGTCCAGGCGGGCGAGCGCCATGACGGTGCCGGGGATCGTCTTGTCGCAGCCGCTGAGCGCGATGACCGCGTCGAAGAGGTGGCCGCGGCTGACGAGCTCGATCGAGTCGGCGATGACCTCGCGCGAGACGAGGCTCGTCTTCATGCCGCTCGTGCCCATGGTGATGCCGTCGGAGATGGCCACCGTGTTGAGCTCCATCGGCGTCGCGCCGGCGGCGCGGATGCCGTCCTTGACGTGCTTGGCCAGCGCGCGCAGGTGGAAGTTGCACGGCATCGTCTCGATCCACGTGTTCGCAACGCCGATGATCGGCTTGGCGAGGTCCTCGTCGCCGTAGCCGATGCCCTTGAGGTAGGCGCGGGCGGCGGCGCGGTGCGGGCCGTCGGTCAGCGCGCGGCTCTTGTGCTTGACGTCGAAGGCGGGGGTGGTGGCGCTCATGGGGCGGCGAAGACTAGTGGCCGCGGCCCGTCGCCCGGTCGGGCGAGCCGGGCGGGCGGGCCGGCCTCGTCGCCCCTCCGCGGGTCAGCTCGCCGTCTGGCGCTGCTGGCGCGCCTGGCGGCGCAGGCGGTCCTGCTCCCACTGCGTGAGGCGCCACAGGTCGCGGCGCACCGCCTTGGGGTCGACCTGGCGGCCGGGCAGGTGCATGTTGGCCTCGGCGATGAGGCGGCGCTCGTCGCCGGTCAGGGCCATCCACTTGGCCAGCACGTCGTCGGAGTCGGGCAGGCGCGCCGAGCCGTACGGGCGCGTCTCGTCCGGGAAGGCCACGCAGTACTCGTTGAGCAGCTCGCGCGTCTGCGGGAGGTAGGCGACGATCGGCTTGTGCGGGTAGACGAGGTACGCGTACGGCGCCCCGCTGCGGGTGGCCAGCGTGCCGCCCTGCTCGGGGCCGGCGGCGAGGCCGCCCCAGACGCGGATGAAGCCGAGGTCGCGGTACATCTCCCACTCCTCGTCGTTGACGCAGGAGCGCAGGAGCTGGCGGGCGCGCTGCTCGGCGCGGCGCTCGCGGCCCGGGTCGTAGGCCTCGACGGGCACGAGCGCGCGGCGCGCCTTGTGGCGCTCCCACCACTCCGTGAGCCGGGGCATGGCCACCTCCCACAGCAGCGCCACGATGCAGATCAGGGTGGCGCTGAGGGCGAGGACCATGGGGCTGCCTCCGTCCTACCGTCCGCCCGCGGCGCGCGGGAAGAAGATGACCCGGTCGGCGTCGCGCGGCACGTCCTCGAAGGACTTGACCATGCGCGCCTCGCGCCGGCCGCCCGTCGCGGTCGTGGGCACCGCGGCCCACATGCCCAGCTCGAGCTGCCGGCGGAACTCCTCCACGAGCCGCTGCTCGTCCTCGCGCACGTCCACGTCGCCCTCGGCGAGCAGGACCTCACCGTGACCCGGCTTCATGCGCAGCAACCTCACCGACGTGATTATGGCAAAGGGGTGCCCCCGGCCGGGGCGGCTGATGCGCCGGGCTCCGGGGCTACGCCGCGGCCGGGGACCCGCCCAGGCGGCCGCCGGGCGCGGTGGCGCGCACCTCGCCGTGGCCGACGCCCAGGACGTTGACCGGGCCGGCGCCCGCGCCGAGGTCGCGCAGCCCGAGGCGCACGGCCTCGGCGGCGATCGCCTTCGCCGCGCGTGCGGCCTCCTGCAGCGTGAACCCGAGCGCGAGGTGCGCGGCCAGCGCCGAGGAGTGCGTGCAACCCGAGCCGTGAGCGGCGCCATCGGGGTGGCGCTCGCCGGGGATCTCGGTGAGCGCGGCGCCGTCGAAGAGCAGGTCGGTGGCGATGTCGCGGTGGCCGCCGGTGACGACGACCGCGCGCGCGCCGGCGGCGACGACCGCGCGCGCGAGCTCATCCGGCGCGGCCTCGTCACCGGCGCGCCCGAGCACGCGCGCCTCGGGCACGTTCGGCGTGACGACGGCGGCGCGGGGCAGCAGCAGGTCGCGCAGCGCCGCCTCGGCGTCCTCGGGCAGCAGGCGCGCGCCGGACTCGGCGATCATCACCGGGTCCAGGACGACGGGCGTGCCCTGCGGCAGGCGGTCCAGCGCGCGGGCGACGGCCTCGATCGCGGGGGCCGCGCCGACCATGCCGATCTTCACGGCGTCGACGCCGAGGTCGCTCGCGACGGCGTCGACCTGCGCCTCGATCATCTCGGGGCTGACCGGCTCGACCCGCGTCACCGCGACGGTGTTCTGGGCCGTCAGCGCGGTGATCGCCGTCGTGCCGTGCACGCCGCAGCGGGCGAAGGCCTTCAGGTCGGCCTGGATGCCGGCGCCGCCGCCGGAGTCCGACCCGGCGATGGAGAGGCAGACGGGCACGCGGTCGCTGGCCATGGCCTCGCAGGCTAGTCGGGGCGTGACGCTCGCCGTGTCGCGGGGGCGACAGACGCGGCGGGGCGACGAGGCGACGCTCTGGCGGTCCGTCCGACCGACCCATGGAGGTCCCCCATGCGCACCACCCTGCCCCTCCCCCGCCGCCTCGGCCTGGCCGGCGGCGCCGCCGCGCTGCTCGCGGTGGTCGCGGTCGCCCTGCCCAGCGTTCCCGCCCAGGCGAACGTGGTCTGCGACGCCGCCGCGCTGATGCCCGGCGCGATCACCGCCTGGCCGTACGTCGGCACCAGCGGCGACGACGTCATCGTCGGCTCCTCCGGCGCCGACAGCATCGACGGCCTCGGCGGCGACGACCTGATCTGCGGCATGGGCGGCAGCGACGACATCGAGGCCGGCACGGGCACCGACGAGGTGTACGGCGGCCTCGGCGACGACTGGGTGGCCGGTGAGGGCTGGAACAGCCCCGTCACCGGCGCGGGCGACGTCCTGCACGGCGGCCCGGGTCAGGACTCGCTGTACGGCAACCTCGGCGCCGACGACCTCTACGGCGACGGCGACGATGACTACCTGTACGGCGGCGACGCCGGCGACGAGCTGTTCGGCAACGACGGCGACGACCTCCTCGACGGCCAGAGCGGCGGCGACGCCTGCACGGGCGGCAACGGCAACAACACCTACATGAGCTGCTGAGCGCCTGCCCGCACGATCTGACGGCCTCTAACGTTCGTTTTAGAGGCCGTCAGAGCTCACGTCCTGCGGGACCTCCCCCGGCGCGGCCGCTCGAGCGGGTCGAACGGGTGGATGCGCCGGAGGAACGTGGCGAAGTGCGGGACCGTGAAGTCCAGCAGCGTGTCCCGCGGGTTGTAGATCAGGCCCTTCTTGATCAGGCCGTCCCGGGCGACGGACAGCTGCGAGAGGGTCCGCCCCATGTGCTCGGCGATCGCGGCGGACGGACGGGGCTCGTCGCCGAGGTCCGCCATCGCGGCCATGTAGATCCGCTCGGCCTCGGTCGCGTTCTCGTAGCGGTCTCGGAA
>JACRMD010000335.1 GCA_016215085.1 Solirubrobacterales bacterium
CGGGCGCTGCCCGAGGGCGGCCACACGCTCGGCTTCGCGGTGCTCGTGCTGCGCAGCGGCCGCCGCTAGGGCGCGGCCAGGCCGTCGAGCAGGCGGTCGATGATCTCGAGGACCTCGGCCCGCGCGGCGTCGCGGTCCGCGGCGCGCGCGACGTACATCGCCCCCTCGTCGAGCGCCCCGATGACGACGTGCGCCAGCGGCTCGACCGGCAGCGGCCGCAGGACGCCGGCGTCCATGCCGGCCTCGAGCACGCCCGAGACCAGGCGCAGGCCGTAGCGCAGGCCGATGTCGCGGAAGCGCTCCCAGCCCAGGACGGCGGGGGCGTCGAGCAGCAGGATGCGCTCGATCGCGGGCTCCGAGCAGACCACCAGGAACTCCCGGGCACCCGCGCGCAGGGCCGCGAGCGGGTCGGTCGCCGCGCCGAGCGAGCCGGCGGCGATGCGCTGCGTCGTCTCGGCCTCCACCTCCTCCACGACGGCCTCGAACAGGTCGGCCTTGTCGGCGAACTGGTGGTAGAGCGCGCCGCGCGTGACGCCGGCGGCGCGGACCACCTCCTCGGTGCCCACGCCCGCGTACCCGCGCTCGGCGAAGAGGGGGCGGGCGGCGGCGACGAGCTTCTCGCGCGTGGCGCGGGAGCGCGCTGTGTGCTTGGTCTCACGTTGCATCGCGTACAGGCTGCATGTAATTTGCGTGCAGCCTGTACGCAACGCTATCCCCCTCGGAGGACGCCATGCCCACCGTCACGCTGCCCCAGGGCACGATCGAGTACCGCGAGGAAGGCTCGGGACCGCCGGTCGTCTTCGTCCACGGCTTCCTGGTCGACGAGACCCTGTGGTCGCCGGTGGTCGAGCGGCTGCGCGCCGACGCCCGCTGCATCCTGCCCACGTGGCCGCTGGGCGCGCACCGCACGCCGCTGCGGCCCGACGCCGAGGTCACGCCGCTCGCCGTGGCCGGCATGGTCGCCGGCTTCCTCGAGGCGCTGGACCTTCGCGACGTGACGCTCGTCGGCAACGACTCAGGCGGTGCGATCAGCCAGCTCGTGGCCGTCCACCACCCCGAGCGGATCGGGCGCCTGGTGCTCACCGACTGCGATGCGTTCGACAACTTCCCGCCCAAGCTCTTCCGCGGCCTGATCACGCTCGGGCGGGCGCCGCGGCTGCTGCGCGGCGCGCTGGCGCCGCTGCGCTTCGAGGCGCCGCGCCGGCTGCCGTTCGCCTTCGGCTGGCTGACCAAGCGCAAGGTCCCGCGGGAGGTCACCGACCGTTGGGTCCTGCCGGCGCTGCGCGACCGCGACGTCCTGCGCGACGCCGCCAAGCTGCTGGTCGGGCTCGGGCGCGACCCGCACGTCCTGCTCGACGCGACGCCGCGGCTGGCCGAGTTCGACAAGCCCGCGCTGCTGGTGTGGGCGCCGGAGGACCGCTTCTTCCCGATCGAGCACGCGCGGCGGCTGGCGGCGATCCTGCCGCAGGGCCGCGTGGAGGAGGTCCCCGACGCCTACACCTTCGTCAGCTGGGATCAGCCCGACCGGGTGGCCGGGCTGATCCGCGACTTCGTGCGCGAGCCTCAGGCCGTGACGGCCGGCTGAGCCGGCAGCCACTCCGCGGGGAACAGGCCCGCGGGCGTCTCGCCGGGGAGCCGGTCGAAGTACCTGAAGGCCAGCTCCTCGGCGGGGCGCCCGGCGATCAGCGGGCGGACGTCGCCGATCGTGTGCAGCAGGCGCAGGGTCGGCGCGATCTGCAGGTCGGCGGCGTTGGGCTGCGCGCCGCCGAGGACGCCCGCGGCGATCCAGGCGTCGATCTTGTCCAGGAGGCCGGGCAGCGCCTGGAGGTCGGCGCGGGCGGCCGCGTCGGTCGCGGCGTTCATCCGGCGCTCGACGCGGGTGATGACCGGCGCGGCGGCCTTGATCACCGGCAGCGGCAGCTTCGGGCCGCGCTGGCCCTCCTGGTAGGCGTGCATGGCCTCGGGATGGCGCTGGAAGGACGGCCACAGCAGGCGGCGCGCGACCGGCTGCAGGACCTCGTCGCCCCAGCGCTCGGCCTCGTCGACCTCGGGGCCGCCGTAGAGCGGGGGCTCGGGGACGCGGCGCTCGAGCTCGCGCAGGATCGCGCGCGAGCCCTGGACCTTGGTCCCGTCCTCGAACCTGATCCCGGGCACGGTGCGGCCGCCGAAGAGCGGGCGCATGACCAGCGCGTGGCTCGGCGGCGGGAGCTCGATGCGCTTGTAGGCGATCCCCTTGAGCTCGAGGGCCTTGGCGACGGTGTCGCAGGGGTGCGAGCCGTGGACGACGTACAGCTTGGCGGGCATCGCGCGAGCCTAACCGCGATGATGCCGCGGCGATGCTGCTGGTCGTCGACGTCGGCAACACCCAGACGCACTTCGGCACCTTCCGCGGGGAGGAGCTCGTCGAGCACTGGCGCTTCGCCACCGTGCGCACGTCGACCGCCGACGAGCTGGGCGCCGCGCTGCGCAACCTGCTCGAGCTGCGCGGCGTCGGGATGGCCGACCTCGACGCGTCGATCGTCTCGTCCACGGTGCCCGACCTCGCGCCCGAGTGGGCGTCGATGGCCGACCGCTACCTCGGCCACCGCATGCTCGTCGTCGGGCCCGGCATCCGCACCGGCATGCCCCTGCGCTACGACAACCCGCGCGAGATCGGCGCCGACCGGCTCGTCAACGCGGTCGCCGCGTACGAGCAGGTGCGCGACGCGTGCATCGTCGTGGACTTCGGCACCGCCATCACCTACGACCCGGTCTCCAAGGCGGGGGAGTACCTCGGCGGCATCATCACGCCGGGCGTGGAGATCTCGCTCGACGCGCTGTTCTCGCGCGCGGCCAAGCTGCCGAAGATCGACCTCGCGCCGCCGCGGCAGCTCATCGGCAAGTCGACGGTCGATGCGATCCGGTCGGGCATCGTCTACGGCTTCGCCGGCCAGGTCGACGCGATCGTGTCGAAGATCCGCCACGAGATCGGCGAGGACGCCGAGGCGCTGGCGACCGGCGGGCTGGCCGGCCACATCGTGCCCTTCTGCGACACCATCGACCAGGTCGACGACCTGCTGACGCTCAAGGGGCTCAAGCTGCTCCACGAGCGCAACGCGTAGGCGAGTCCTACAGGTCGACGACCTCCAGGCCCGGGCGCCGCACGCGCAGCTGCTCGGCCACGACGCGGCGGTGGCAGCCGGCCGGGTCCTCCTCCAGGCACAGCAGCGCCGTGGGCGGCGCGGTGTCGAGCTCCGCGGCGAGCGTGTCGAGCTCGTCGCCCGCGGTCTCCTCGACGTGCGCCCGGTAGGCGTCGCGCGCCTCGGCGACCCTGCCGCTGTGAAAGAGGTGGCGCAGGTCGGGCGGCGTGCCCAGCGCACGGCGGTGCTCGTAGGCGATCCCGTGGTCGCCCAGCAGCTCGCCCAGCCGCGTCTTGGACATGCCGGGGCGGCGCGACTGCGGTCGGAAGCGCACGTCGATCACGCGCTGCACGCCGGCGGCCTGCAGCTCCGCCGCCAGCGCTCCGGGCAGCAGCTTCTCGTAGCCGATCGTGAAGAGGGTCGCCATGGGGGGGCGAAGTCTGCCCGCCGCGGGCCTTGCACCCACATGGAGATCCGCGACGCCGACACCCCGCTGCTGCGCCTGCGCGGCCTGCTGGGCCACCGCCGCCCGCCGGGGTACGCGCTCAGACTCGCGCCGTGCGGGTGCGTGCACACCTTCGGCCTACCGTTCTCGTTGGAGCTTCGATGGTTCGACGCGAACGGCAAGCTGCTGCGGGTGGACGGCCACGTGCCGCCGTGGCGGGTCCGGTGGTGCCGCGGCGCGCGCTCGGTCGTCGAGGTGCCCTTGCCGCGGTGATGCTCGCGCTCGTGCTCGCGGCCCCGGCCCCGGCGGCCACCGTGGTGGGCAAGGACCCGGCCACGGGCCACGGCGTGCTGCGCTTCCCGCAGGCGATCGCCGTCAGCCCGGGCGGCCAGTGGGTCTGGGTCGGCGACCAGCTCAGCGGCGTCGTGCAGAAGTTCGACCGCCAGGGCGCCTGGCAGCTCGACGTCGGCTGGCCGGCCGACGGGCGGCAGACCGGGCGGCTGGGCACCGTCGGCGGGCTGGCGGCCGACCGCGCCGGCCACCTCTACGTCCTGGACTCCGCGAACGACCGCGTGCAGGTCTTCGCCTCCGACGACGGCCGCTGGCTCGGCGCGTGGGGGTCGCACGGCGGCGCGGCCGGGCGGTTCGACCTGGGCGACAACACCGGCGCCGGCGGCCTCGCCGTCTGGCAGCCGGACGCGACGACGCCGCCGGTGGCCTACGTGGCCGACCAGTACAACCACCGCGTCCAGCGCTTCGCGCTGGACCTCGAGGGGCTGCCGCCCGGCGCGCGCGACGGGGCGCGGCCGACCGTCGTGCCGGTGCCGACGCCGGCGAAGGTGTGGGGCACCCACGGCGACTGCGCGAGCCTCGGCGGCTGCGCCGACCCGGCCTACGACCAGTGGCTGAACTACCCGCAGGGCATCGCGGTCGACCCGGTGGCCGACGGCCTGGGCCGCCACGACGTGTCGATCGCCGACGACGACAACCACCGCGTCGTGCGCGCGACGCCCGACGGCGAGCTGCTGGCCCAGCTCGGCGGCTACGGGCAGGAGCCCGGCCGGTTCCGCTTCCCGTACGACGTCGGGATCGACGGGGCGACGCCGCGCTCGCTGTGGGTCGCCGACAACAACAACCACCGCGTGCAGCGCTTCGACGCCGACACGCTGGCCTTCCAGAACCAGGTCGGCGGCTTCGGCCCGCAGCCCGGCGGCACCTCGTTCATCCGCGCGCTCGCCGCCGTGGCCGACGACCCGCTGGGCGGGGTCTACGCGGCGGACACGGCGGGCAACCGCGTGCACGGATTCACGCCGGCGGGCGAGCTCGTCGCCTCGTGGGGCATCGCGGGCCGCGGGCCAGGCTACGCGACGCGCCCGGCGGGCGTGGCGGTCGACGCCCACGGCCGCGTGGCGATCGCCGACACCGGCGACCACCGCATCGAGGTCCTCGACGCCGCCGGCGCCTACGTCGCGCAGTTCGGCTACGTCAGCCAGAGCTCGGGGTTCGCCGCGCCGGCCTCCGGCGACGGCCAGTTCCGCGCACCGGAGGGCGTGGCGATCGACGGCGCGTCCGGCGACGTCTGGGTCGCCGACACGCAGAACGACCGCGTGCAGCTGCTGTCGGCCGACGGCACCTTCCGCGGCGCCGTCGGCGGCTTCTCCCGGCCGCGCGGCATCGCGGTGGGGGACGGGGGCGTGGTGTACGTCGCCGACACGGGGAGCGATCGCGTGCGGCGGCGCGAGGCCGACGGCTCGTGGACGACGGTCGACGCGGGCCGCCCGCTGCCGGACGTCGCGGCGGTGGCGGTCGGGGCCCAGGGCCACGTGCTGGCGGCGATCACGGGCGCGGTCGTCGAGGTCACCGGACCCGGCGCCGCCAGGCTCGTCCCGCCGCCGCCCGGCGGGTTCGACGCCCCGTCCGGGCTGGCGTGGGACGCCGGGCGCCTCTACGTCGGCGACCGCGGCGGCGACCGCGTGCTGCGCCGCGACGAGGCGACCGGCGCGTGGACGGTGCTCGCCTCTGAGGGGCCGGCCGTCGGGCAGGTGCTGGACCCGGCGGGGCTCGCGGTCACGCCCGACGGCGCGCGCCTGCTGGTCGCCGATGCCGGCGGCGACCGCGTCCAGGCCTTCGACACCGGCACCTCGCACCCGTCCCCGCCGGCGACGGCGCCCGCGGTCGGCGATCCGCCGCCGCCC
>JACRMD010000336.1 GCA_016215085.1 Solirubrobacterales bacterium
CCCGCGAGATGCCGCGCTGGCATCCAGTCTCGATCTCAGGCTACCACATCCGCGAGGCCGGCTCGACGGCCGCCCAGGAGCTCGCCTTCACGCTCAAGGACGGCCTCACGTACGTCGAGCAGGCGATCGACCGGGGCCTGGACGTCGACGACTTCGCCCCGCGCCTGAGCTTCTTCTTCAACGCCCAGATCGACTTCTTCGAGGAGATCGCCAAGTACCGCGCGGCGCGCCGGATCTGGGCCCGCGAGCTCAAGGAGACCCACGGGGCGAAGAACCCGCGCTCCTGGCTCATGCGCTTCCACACGCAGACCGCCGGCGTCAGCCTCACGGCCCAGCAGCCGCTGAACAACATCACCCGCACCGCCATCGAGGCCCTCGCCGGGGTGCTCGGCGGCACGCAGTCGCTGCACACCAACTCCTACGACGAGGCGCTCGCGCTCCCGACCGAGGACGCGGTGCGCATCGCCCTGCGCACGCAGCAGATCATCGCCCACGAGACCGGCGTCACCAGCACCATCGACCCGCTGGGCGGCTCGTACTTCGTCGAGGCGCTGACCGACGAGATGGAGCGCCAGGCCTACGCCTACTTCCACAAGATCGACGAGCTCGGCGGCATGGTCCAGGCGGTCAAGGAGAACTTCCCCCAGCGCGAGATCGCCGACGCGAGCTTCGAGCTGCAGCAGAAGATCGACGCCCAGCAGCGCATCGTGGTCGGCGTCAACCGCTACCGCCACGAGGACGAGGAGCCGCTGGAGATCCTGCGCATCGACCCGGCGCTCGAGCGCAAGCAGGTCGACCGCGTCCAGGCCGTCCGCGGCCGCCGCGACGCCGGCGCCGTCGAGGCCGCGCTGGCCAAGCTCCGCAAGGCCGCCGCGCAGCCGCGCGAGAACCTCATGCCGCACCTCGTCGACGCCGCCCGCGTGCACGCCACCGAGGGCGAGATCGTCGTCGCGCTGCAGGACGTGTGGGGCGACTACACCGAGACGCCGGTGTTCTAGGCGGGACGCCGCACCTCACGCGCCCCGCGCGAGTTCTTACACTGACACTGCACGTACGGAAGGATCCGTACGCCGCCGACGTCTTCGGAGACGTCCGAGCACCACCCCATCCCCCGGAGGAGAGACCCGCACATGAAGAAGGCCCTGGCCATCGTGGCCGCCGGCGCCGTCAGCGCCGCCGTCGCCGTCCCCGCCTTCGCGGCGACGAAGACCATCTCCGTCAAGGACAACCTCTTCAGCCCGAAGACCACCACGGTCAGGAAGGGCACGAAGGTCAAGTGGGTCTGGCGCGGCAACGCGCCGCACAACGTCGTCGTGACCAAGGGGCCGGCGAAGTTCCGCTCCACCGTCAAGACGTCGGGCTCCTTCACCAAGAAGGTCACTCGCAGGGGCACCTACACCATCGTCTGCACGATCCACAACGGCATGACGATGAAGCTGCGGGTCAAGTAGCCCGCACGCTCACTCCAGGTCGAGCTTGAGCTGGCCGCTGGGGCGGAGCCGCGCGCCGCGCGGCTCCCCGCCCGGCGGGCCGGCCTCCTTGAAGACGGTCAGCACGTCCCGCACCGCCAGCGGCCCGGACGCGCGCCCGTCGCAGCGCTCGACGACCAGGCGCCCGAGGCGCACGCCGGTCACGACGGCGTGGAACCGGCCGCCGGCGCCGCGCGCCACCACCACGTCGCCCACCTCGATCTCGGCCATGCGGGCGCGGAGGCTACCCGGCCGGCCGGGCGGCCCGCGAGGCGCGGTAGCTCATCGCCCGCACCACGTCCAGGGCGCCCGCCGACTGCCGCAGCCCGGGGCCGGCGTTGACCAGCGGGTCGAAGGCCAGCCCGGCGGCCTCG
>JACRMD010000337.1 GCA_016215085.1 Solirubrobacterales bacterium
GCGTGCTGCGCGACCGGAGCTCGCGCGCGACCCTGGCCTGCAGCACGCCGCGGGCCGACTCGAGCGCCTCCTGGCTGCCGCGGCGCTCGCGGGCGCGCAGAGCCGTGAACCAGACCTTGGCCTCGCGGACGTCCTGGGTGGCCTCGACGTGCGTGATCGTGACGAAGCCCAGGCGCGGGTCGGACAGGTCGCGGCTGATCGCCTCGGCGAGCACCTGCTTGAGGGCGGTGTCCACGCGGCGCATGCGCGTGCTCCGGGCCCGGGCCATCAGGCGTCCCCGGCCTGCACGGCCACGATCTCGCTGGCCTCGCCCACGACCTGGAAGGCCTCGTCGCCGTGCAGCCAGCGCGAGACCTCGGCCAGGCGCTGGTCGCTCTCGCCGGCGGTCCGGCTGACGAGGGCCAGCGTGAGCCGGGCCCGCTGCCAGAGCTCGTGGTGGTCGACCTCGGCCACGGCGCAGGCGAAGCGGCGGGTGAGCGCGCTCTTCACCCGCAACAGCTCCTTGCGCTTGGCCTTCAGCGACGACCCCACCGGCAGGTGGAGGTCGACGGTGAGGATCCCGACGTGGCCGCAGCCCACGGCCGGGCTACCCCGCCTCGGGCGCTTCGGCGTCCTCCGCCGCCGGAGCCGGAGCCGGCGGCGGCGGCGCGGGGGCCGCGGCCTGCGCCGTGCGCGCCACCTCGCGCAGCTCGTAGACCTCGAGCGTGTCCTCTTCCTTGACGTCGTTGAAGTTCTCGACGAGCACGCCGCACTCGAAGCCGGACTGCACCTCGCGCGTGTCCTCGTTGAAGCGCTTCAGCGAGGCGATGCGGCCCTCGTGGACCACGATCCCCTCGCGCAGGACGCGCACGTGCGAGTTGCGGCGCACGACGCCGTCGGTGACGTAGCAGCCGGCGATCGTGCCGGTCGCGCACGTCCTCGATGGCCCGGTAGATGACCCGGTAGGTCCGGACGTCCACCTTCTCGCGCTCGGCCAGCACGCTGGCCTCCGGCCGCGGGCGCACGTTGAAGCCGATGATGATCGCCTCGGACGCCGACGCCAGCATGACGTCGGACTCGGTGATCGCGCCGACGCCGGTGTGGATGACGCGCAGCCGCACCTCGGTCTGCTCGACCTTGTTGAGCGCGTCCTCGAGGGCGCCGACGGAGCCCTGCACGTCGCCCTTGATGATGATGTTGAGCTCCTTGAGCCCGCCCTCCTTGATGCGCGCGAACAGGTCGTCGAGCGACACGGGGCGGCGGTTGGCGAGCTCCTCGGCGCGCAGGCGCTGGTTGCGCTCGGCCGCGCGCTGGCGGGCCTCGCGCTCGTTCTCCACGACGCGGAAGCGCTCGCCGGCGTCCACGACGCCGCCGAGGCCGAGGACCTCGACCGGCACCGAGGGCC
>JACRMD010000338.1:0-7586 GCA_016215085.1 Solirubrobacterales bacterium
GCCGCGCACGGGGTCCTCCCACGGCGTCGGGACCCACTGCGCCGCGCGCAGCCGCGGGTCCAGGGCCGCCGGGTTGACGATCGCCTGCGGCAGCTTGTAGTCCGGGAACGGCAGCAGCACCTCGACGTCGTCGAAGCCCGCGCCGCGGACCAGGTCCACCAACTCGGTCCGCGACCACGTGATCGCCGGGCTGTGGCGGTGGTAGCCCTCGACGCCGACGTAGGGCTGCCCGGCGTGGTCCTCGGCGTGGCCGGCGAGGTACTTCAGGCCCAGCCGGTTCTCGATCGCGATGACCAGCGCGCCGTCGGGCCGCACGTGGCGGCGGGCGGTGGCGAGCATCGCGCGGGCCGCGTCCTCGGGCGAGCGGCCGGCGGCGGCGCCGAACGACGGCGCGTACTCCAGGACGCCGATGAGCGTGACGAGGTCGGCGTCCTCCTCGCCCTCGAGCGTCACCGCGTCGCCCTGGCGGACGGTGACGCCGTCCAGGCCCGCGCAGCGCGCGCGGATGACCTGCGCCCGCAACGCGCTGCCCTCGACCGCGGTGACCCGGCGGCCCTCCTGGGCCAGCCACGTGGTGACCGCGCCGCAGCCCGCGCCGAGCTCGAGCACGTCGATGCCGGCCGGGACGTCGAGGCAGTCCAGCAGCGCCCAGCGGTACGGCGAGAGGTGGTAGAGCGAGGGCCAGTCGCGGATCAGCGGCTCGACCTCGTCGTCGTGCGGGCCGCGGCGCTCCACGGCCCCGAAGACCTCGAGCAGGTAGCCCTCGGCCCCGTCGAGGTAGTCGTCGAGCTCGCTCATCCCAGCACGGCGCGCTCGACGGCGTCCAGGGTCGGCTCGCACGGCACGACCGAGCCCGCCTGCACCAGCGCCGTCTGCGGGTCCTTCAGGCCGTGGCCGGTGAGGACGCAGACGATGCGCCGCGCGCCGGCGGCGCCGTGGGCCAGCAGCCCGGCGACGGAGGCGGCGATGGCCGGCTCGCAGAAGACGCCCTCCTCCGCCGCCAGGAACCTGTAGGCGTCGAGGATCTGCTCGTCGGTGACGGCGTTGACCCCGCCGCGCGAGCCGGTCATCGCGGCCATCGCCTCCTCCCAGCGCGCGGGGTTGCCGATGCGGATGGCGCTGGCCACCGTCTCGGGGTCCTCGACCGGCGCGCCGTGGACCAGCGGCGCCGCGCCGGCGGCCTGGAAGCCGAACATGCGCGGGGCGGCGCCCATCTCCTGGAAGCCCTTCCAGTAGGCAGTGATGTTGCCCGCGTTGCCCACGGGGATGCACAGCGCGTCGAGCGGGTGGGTGGGCCCCAATTCATCGAGCACTTCGAAGGCCGCGGTCTTCTGCCCCTCGATGCGGAACGGGTTGACGCTGTTGACGAGCGCGATCGGCTGCTTGGCGCACAGCTCGCGCACGAGCCTGAGCGCCACGTCGAAGTTGCCCTGCAGGGCGATGACGCGGGCGCCGTGCATGAGCGCCTGGGCGAGCTTGCCGGTGGCGATCTTGCCCTCGGGGACGATCACCGCGCCGCGCAGGCCGGCGCGCGCCGCGTACGCGGCCAGCGACGCCGCGGTGTTGCCGGTCGAGGCGCACAGCACCGCCTCGGCGCCGTTGCGCACCGCGTCGGAGACCGCGCAGGTCATGCCGCGGTCCTTGAACGACCCGGTGGGGTTGGCGCCCTCGATCTTCAGCAGCACCTCGGCGCCGACGCGCTCGGAGAGCCGCGGCGCGGGCACCAGCGGCGTCGAGCCCTCGTTGAGGGAGACGACGGGGTCGCCGGGGCCGAACGGGAGCCGGTCGCGGTAGCGCTCGATCAGGCCGGGGGCCATGGCCTACACGAACTCCTCGTCGATGACGCGGATCGCGCGCGGCCGCGCGCGCATGAAGTCCAGGCCGGCGATCAGGTCGACCGCCGCGCGCAGGTTCGACTCGAGGATCGGGTGCAGGACCATCACCAGCCGCGCGTTCTGGCCGAGCCCGCGCTGCACGACCGACTTCACGCTGATGCCCTGCAGGCCGAGGACCTGCGCGACCTGGGCCAGCACACCCGGCTCGTCGGCGACCTCGAGGTGGAGGTAGAAGGCGCTGACGACGTCCTCGACGAAGGGCAGCTCCTCGGCCGTCTCCGGCGTGGAGGCGGGCGGGATCATCGCGCTGATGACATCGCCGAGCACCGCGCACCGAGGCGAGCGGGTGCGCGCGGTACAGGAACGCCGGGTGCACGCGGACGTTGAGGCCGCCGTCGACGCGCTCGGCGGTGCCGATGAGCTTGAGCGCGAGCCCGAGCTCCTGCGCGTAGGCGATGTCGTCGGCGGTCAGGTGGTCGATGCCCTCGTAGCGGACCTGGGCCAGCGACACCGGCGTGTCGAAGGCCAGCCGGGCGAGGATCGCCATCTTCGCGGCGGCGTCCTTGCCGGTGACGTCGTCGGTCGGGTCGGCCTCGGCGTAGCCGAGCTCCTGGGCCTCGCGCAGCGCCTCCTCGTAGGACGCGCCGGTCTCGGCCATCCGCGTGAGGATGAAGTTCGTGGTGCCGTTGACGATGCCGTGCAGGCGCTCGACGTGGGCGGCGGCCAGCGACTCCTGCAGCACGCGGATGACGGGCACGACGCCGCCGACCGCGGCCTCGAAGCGCAGCTGCACCCCGTGCTCGCGGGCGCACGCCCACAGCTCCTCGCCGTGCTCGGCCAGCAGCTGCTTGTTGGCGGTGACGACGTGCTTGCCCGCGCGCATCGCCCGCAGGACGTGGTCGCGCGCCGGCTCCAGCCCGCCCATGACCTCGACGATGAGGTCGCTGCCGGCGAGGATGTCGTCGAAGTCGCCCTGCGAGCGGGTCAGCACGCCGGCGATCTCGGGGCGCAGGCCGGTGACGTTCTCGATGTGCTGCGCGCGCTCGGGCAGCAGCTCGGCGAAGGCCCCTCCGACCGTCCCGCGGCCGAGGAGCCCGATCTTGAACGGCTCAGGCATCCCGGACCAGGAGGTCGTCGTAGGTCTCGCGGCGCACGACCTCGCGGGCGTCGCCGTCCTTGACGAACACGATCGGCGGGCGCAGGCCGCCGTTGTAGTTGTTGGCCATGGAGTGGCCGTAGGCGCCGGTCACGGGCGTGGCGATGACGTCGCCCGGGCGCGGGTCGGCGAGGTCGGCGTCGTGCACCAGGACGTCGCCGGACTCGCAGTGCTTGCCGGCCAGGTGGCAGACGGTGCCGCCGCCGGGGCGGCCGACGACGTGGGCCTCGTAGCGGGCGCCGTAGAGCATCGGGCGCAGGTTGTCGGACATGCCGCCGTCGACGGCGACCCACGTGGCGACGTTGCGCTTGACCGACTGCACGGTGTAGAGCGTCACGCAGCAGTGGGCGACCAGGGCGCGGCCCGGCTCGTCGGCGACGCGGTGGCCGGGGCCGATGAGCTCCTCGACGAGCGACACCTTGTTCTTGACGTAGTCCTCGATCGAGGGCGCCGACTGCTCGGAGGTGTAGGCGACGCCCAGGCCACCGCCGAGGTTCCACGTGCGGAACTCGCCGAGCCGGGCCATCGCCTCCAGCGCCGGGCGGAAGGGCGCGATGTCGAGGATCTGGGAGCCGATGTGCATGTGCAGGCCGTCGAGGTCGAACCGGTCGGAGGCCTGCAGCCGCCGGATCGCCTCGGGCGCGTCGTGCGTGCTGAAGCCGAACTTCGTGTTCGGGCCGCCGGTGGAGATCTTCGGGTGCGTGTCGGGCGAGACGCCGGGCGCGACGCGGATCAGCACCCGCTGGTGGCTGCCGTGCGGGATCAGCCGCTCGAGCGCGTCGATCTCGTCGAAGTTGTCGATGACGATGTCGCCGATCCCGGCGTGCAGGGCCTCGCGCAGCTCGCGCTCGGTCTTGGCGTTGCCGTGCAGGTGGATGCGGCCGGGTTCGAACCCCGCGCGCAGCGCGATCGCCAGCTCCCCGCCGCCGGCGACGTCGCAGGCCAGGCCCTCCTCGGCGAGGACGCGCAGCACCGGCGAGCTCGGGAACGACTTGGAGGCGACGTGGACCTCGTAGTCGGCGGCGTGGCGCTCGAAGGCGTCCAGGAAGGCCCGGGCGCGCGTGCGCAGGTCGTCCTCGACCACGATGTAGGCGGGCGTGCCGAACTCGCGGGCGAGCTCGAGCGCGTCGCAGCCGCCGAGCTGCAGCACGCCGCGCTCGTCCACTGTCGTGCCGAGCGGCCAGACGTGGGAGACCGTCCCTTCTTGCACCAGGGCCATGGGGCGCGGATCATGCCACGCCGTGCGCACCGTCCACGCCCAGCCGCCGGACGCCGCGGGCTCCGACGACGGCCTCGCGTGGGCGCTGTTCGTCCCGGACGCGCCGGTCTCCGCCGGGGTCGTCGTGCTCCACGGCGCCGGGTCGCGCAAGGAGAGCCACTTCGACTTCGCGCGCGCCGCGCGGGCCTCCGGCCTGGCCGCGCTGGTGTTCGACGCCCGCGGCCACGGGTCCAGCGACGGCCCGATGGACGGCCGCATGCTGAAGGACGTCGCGACGATGGCCGGTGTGCTGCGCCGCGAGGCCGGCGTCGGCGCCGTCGGCCTGCGCGGCTCGTCGATGGGCGGCTGGACGGCGCTCGCCGCCGCCGCGGGCGCGGGCGCCGGCGCGGTGGTCGCCGTCTGCCCCGCGTCCGGCGAGGGTCTCCTGCGCGGCCTGCGCGCCGGCCGCTTCGAGTTCGACGCCGACCCCGAGGCGCTCGCGCCGGTGTTCGAGCGCGCCGACCTCGCGGGCGCGGCGGCGACGCTCGGCCCCCGGCTCCTGCTCCTGCACGCCGAGGGCGACGAGACCGTGCCGGTCGAGCACTCGCGCGAGCTCCACGCGGCCGCGCCGGCGTCCAAGCTCGTCGCGATCCCCGGCGGCCATCACCGCTCGATCCAGCACGACCCCGAGCTGCAGGGCGTGTCGATCCGCTTCCTCGCGCGCGCCCTCGCCGCCACCTGAGCATCGAGTGCAACGAAAGCCGGAACTATTCCGGCTTTCTGCGGTCTCGACGTGTTAAGGGGCCTGGCCCCCGCGGGTCAGAGGTAGGCGAGCGGCGAGACCGGCGCGCCGTTGATGCGGACCTCGAAGTGGAGGTGCGCGCCGAAGGAGTGGCCGGTGTTGCCGACGTAGCCGATGACCTGGCCCTGCGAGACGTTGGCGCCCATCGACGTGCCGAAGCGCGACTGGTGGGCGTAGCAGGTGGCCATCGACGCGCTGTGGGCGATGCAGGTGAAGTTGCCGTAGCCGCCGGAGGAGCCGACGCCCTGCAGGAGGACGACCTTGCCGGAGTCCGCGGCGCGGATGGGCGTGCCCTCGGCGGCGGCGATGTCGATGCCGGCGTGCATGTGGCCGGGGCGCGCCTCGCCGAAGGAGCCGGTGATCGGGCCGTTGACGGGCCAGATGAGCTGGCCGGAGCCGCGCTTGATCGGGCCGGCGGAGAGCGTCGGGCCCGCGGAGGCGGCGCGCAGCGTCGAGGCGATCTTCGCCGACTGCGCCTCCATCTGCTCGAGGTTCTCCTGGAGGTCGTGGCGCTCCGCGCGGACGTTGGACAGCGCGCGCTGCTTGCCCTGGCGGGTGCGGCGCAGGCCGACCTGCGTGCTGAGCAGGCCCATCTTGGCCTGGGCGACCTGGTTGCGGCGCGCCAGCACGATCGCCGTCAGCTGCTGCTGGCGGCGCTCGAGGCGGTCCAGGCGCTTGGCGGTCGCGGTCGCGTCGGCCTTCGCGGTGCGGACGATCTTGATGATCTGCTCGTCCTGGTTGCGGATCCGGCGCAGGAACTCCCCGCGCTCGAGGAGGTCCGCGAAGCCCTTGGAGTTCAGGACGACGGTCACCACGTCGGGCTTGTCGGCCTGGTAGAGCTCGACGAGCCGGCGCTCGAGGATGCGGCGGCCCTCGGCGAGCCGGGAGCGCAGGCGCGCCAGCCTGCGGCGCTCGGAGCGCAGCTTCTCCTGCGTCGCGACGAGCTCGGCGCGCTTGGCGTCGAGGTCGGCCTGGAGCTCGCCCTCGCGCGTGCGCAGGCGGTCGATGCGGTGCTCGAGGCTGCCGATGCGGGCCGACCAGCGGGCGATGTCGGAGGACAGCACCTTCTCGACCCCCTTCCGGCGGCCGATCTTCCAGCGCGTGACCTCGATCTTGTCCTGGATCTGGGCGAGGCGGCCCTGCGGGGACGCGCTCGAGCCCAGCGGCAAGGCCAGCCAGAGCACCATCGGGAGGACCGCGCACGCCAGCAGCAGCTTCCACCGACGCATGCGGTGAGCCACTCTAGCCCGTCGATCACCGAAGGCTCAACTTGGAGTCAAGGGTTATGTGTCCCTGAGAGCGGTCTTGCGGCCACTATCCTTCGCCTCATGGCACGCCCCTCCTCCTTCGGTCGTGACACCGGCCTCCAGGCTCGGATGCTGGTCACGATGCTCCTGCTGGGGCTCGTCTACGTGGTCTTCGTGGGCGTGCTCTTCGCAGCCGGCGCCAGCGGTGTGGTCATCCTCCTCGCCGCCGGCGGCCTGCTGGCCTTCCAGTTCTTCGCGTCCGACAAGCTCGCGCTCTCCGCCATGGGCGCGCGCGAGGTCTCGCCGCAGGAGGCCCCGGAGCTGCACGCGATGGTCGAGCGCCTGTGCGTGCAGGCCGACATCCCCAAGCCGCGGCTCGCCGTCGTCCAGACGCCGATGCCCAACGCCTTCGCCATGGGCCGCTCGCAGAAACACGCGACCGTGTGCGCGACCACGGGGATCATGGAGCTGCTCTCCCCCGCCGAGCTCGAGGGCGTGATGGCCCACGAGATCACGCACATCGTCAACCGCGACGTGATGCTGATGACGCTCGCGAGCTTCTTCGCGAGCATCGCGTCGATGATCGTGCAGTTCGGGTTCTTCTTCGGCGGCGGCGGCGGCTACGGCGACAGCGACGACGACGGCCCGAGCGTCATGGCCATCATCCTGGTCTCGGCCGTCGTGTGGGTCGTCAGCTTCTTCCTGATGCAGGCGCTCTCGCGCTACCGCGAGTTCGCGGCCGACCGCGGCGCCGCCGTCATCACGGGCCGGCCGAGCGCGCTGTCCTCGGCGCTGATGAAGATCAGCGGCACGATGCAGCGCGTCCCGCAGACCGACCTGCGCGCGCACAGCGAGCTCAACGCCTTCTACATCGTCCCGGCGAACGTGAAGCAGTCGCTGTTCAACCTGTTCGCCACGCACCCGCCGATGGAGCAGCGCATCGCGGCGCTGAGCCGGCTCGAGGCCCAGCTGCAGCGCGGCGGCGCCACCCCGGCGCTGGCCTAGGCGATGGGCTTCCTCGACGCGCTGCTCGGGCGCCGCAAGGTCAAGGGCCCGGCGCCCGACCGGCTGTTCGCCATCACCACGGCCGCGATCTCGCTCGACGCCGAGCAGGGCATCCGCACCCGCGGCTCCGCGGCCATCGTCTTCCAGGCGCTGGCCACCGGCGACTTCCAGCGGATCGTCACCGAGATGGAGGAGGTCGTGCGCGGCACCGGCGAGGAGACCGGCACGACCATCGAGACCACCGAGGACTCCTACGGCTACCGCTGGATGGTCCTCAAGGACCCCGACGTCGAGGACCTCGCCGTCGGCGTCAACGCGGTCAGCGACGCGCTGCAGCTCGGCG
>JACRMD010000338.1:7616-9217 GCA_016215085.1 Solirubrobacterales bacterium
ACGCGCTGCAGCTCGGCGGCTACGGCGAGCGCGTGCTCTGCGCCGTCTTCGCCTTCGCCGACGCCGGCGGCCGCCCGCTGTACTTCATCTACAACTACAAGCGCGGCAGCTGGTACCCGTTCAAGCCCGCGGGCGGCGAGCAGCAGCGCGACACCGAGCGCGAGCTGCAGATCAAGGCCGCCCTCGGCGCCGAGCTGCCGATCGAGCCCGAGCTCGAGCGCTGGTTCCCCCTCTGGGGCATCCCGATCTAGGCGCTAGGTCCGCTCGGCGGTGAGCATGGCCACGTCGTCGGGCCACACGCCGGTGCCGGGCAGCAGCGCGCCCAGCACGCGGTCGCAGAGCGCGTCGAGCGACGCGTCCTCGCCGGCGCACACGGCGGCCAGCGAGCGAAGGCTCACGTCGAGCGCCTCGGTGCGCCGCTCGACCAGGCCGTCGGTGTAGAGCACCGCGCGGTCGCCCGCCTCGAGCACGGTGGAGGCCGAGGTGCGGCCGTCGCGGCCGACGCCCAGCGGCGGGCTCGCCCCGCCGTCCAGCAGCCGCCCGCCGACGACCGCGGGCGGGTGGCCGGCGCCGGCGTAGCGCATCGCGCCGGTGGCCGGGTCGAGCACGAGCACCTGCGCGGTGGCCATGTCGTCGGCGGCGGCGACGAAGCGGTCCAGGCGGTCGAGGATCGCCGCCGGGTCGGCGTGCTCGAGCGCGTAGGCGTGCAGCGCGGCGCGCACCTGCCCCATCGTCGACGCGGCCCGCAGCCCCTTGCCGGCCACGTCGCCGATCGCGAGCACGACGTGCCCGTCGGGGCGCACGAACGCGTCGTAGAAGTCGCCGCCGACCGTGCCCGCCTCGCCGCGCGGCAGGTAGCGCGCCGCCAGGCCCAGCCCCGGGACCTCCGGCAGCGCCTGCGGCAGCAGCGACCGCTGCAGGGTCTCGGCGATGCGGCGCTCGCGGTCGCGCAGCTGGGCGTGGCCGATGGCCAGCGCGGCGCGCTCGCCGACCGCCTCGAGCAGGCGCAGGTCCTCGTCGGCGTACTTGCCCACCTCGGCGGTCGACACGTACAGCAACCCGATCACGTCGCCGTCCAGGCGCAGCGGGACGACGATCACCGAGCCGCCGTGCCGGCGCAGGAACGGGGTCCGCACGTCCGCCCGGGCGATGTCGTCGATCACCAGCCCGCGCTGT
Source organism: Solirubrobacterales bacterium (assembly GCA_016215085.1). Lineage (GTDB taxonomy): Bacteria > Actinomycetota > Thermoleophilia > Solirubrobacterales > Solirubrobacteraceae > Baekduia. Next base: position 8,793 of record JACRMD010000338.1, read on the forward strand.
CCGGGTCCCGTGACCCGTGCCGCGAGCCCCTCGCCGAGCCCGATGGTCATGAACGCCGTGTCGTCCATCCCGAGCGCCGCGCGCGTCGTCAGCGTCCGGCCGCCCTCCTCGAGCAGCAGCACCGCGGCCCGCTCGCTGGCCAGCGCGGCCCGCGCGAGGTCCAGCAGCCGCTGGAGCGCCTCGTCGAGGCTGCGCGTGGTGAACCCGGCCAGCGCGACGGCCTCGAGCTGGGCGACGCGGCGGCCGGCGTCCTCGGCGGCGCCCTGCGCGCGCGTCACCTCGCGCTGGCGGCGCCCGAGGTCGCGCTGGCTGCGGATCAGGTCGTCGTTGAGGCGCAGGACCTGCTCGACGAGCCGGTCGCGGCGGCCGGCGTCGGGCTCGGCGACCAGCAGCACCTCGTCCCCGTCGCGGCGCAGGTGCACAAC
>JACRMD010000021.1 GCA_016215085.1 Solirubrobacterales bacterium
CAAGCTCGATAAAACGAATCTGATCAAAGCCGGCACGATTCCCGTCATCGCGGCGGCGATTGGCGGCGCGCTGTGGCTGCTCGGTCCGCTCGGCGGCATTGTCGGTATCCTGTTCTGGGTAGTGGCGGCCTTCGCCGGCTACTGGAACAGCGCCTCGAGCGGCCGCAAGGTCCGGTCCAGCGCCCTCACCAGCTTGCGCGCGGCCTGCCAGTCCTCGCTCTCGAGCCGACCCACGCCGCCGTGCCTGCGCCTGCCCTCGCGCTGGTCGGCCTGCGCGACGGCCTCGGCCCCCACGACGAGGGGCTCATGCTCCAGTGGGGGCACCGCATCGCCGACGGCCAGTGGCCCTACCGGGACTTCTGGTGCAACTACCTCCCGGGCCAGCCGCTCCTGCAGGCGGTCCTGGGCGACTCGCTGCTGGTGTGGCGGCTCGTCCGCGCGGCGACCGGCGCGATCGCCGCGGTGCTCGCCTACCTCCTCGTCCGCGGCGAAGTGGGTCGCGATCTGCCGGAGGGGTCGACAGATCGCGACCCACTTCGGCGGTGGTGGGCGCTCGGGGCGTGGGCCGGCGTCGCGGCGGCGATGGCGTGGCCGCTGGTGCCCGGGCCCAACGCGAGCGCGGTCGCGCTGGCCTTCGGCGCGGTCCTGCTCGGCCGGCGCTCGCCGGCCTGGGGCGGCGCGCTCGCGGGCGCGCGCGCGCTCTTCCGCCCGGAGGTCGGCGCGGCCGCGGCGCTGGCGGTCGCCTGGGAGGCCCGAGCGGCTCCCCTCCCCGAGCATCCGGCGCGGCGGGCACGGCCCGCGACCGTCCTCGCGGCCGCGCTCGCGACGTTCGCCGGGGGCCTCCTGCCGTTCCTCGTCGCGGCGCCCGGCGACCTGCTCGCCCAGACCTTCGGCTTCGCCGACGAGCAGGACCTCCAGCGCCTGCCGTTCCCGCTCGCGCCGCACACGACCGACCCCAACAAGCTGCTCGAGCGCCTGTTCCCGGCGATCCTCGTCGCGGGCTGCCTGACGTGGCTCGCGCTGGCGTGGCGCGCCCGCCGCGGCTGGCCGTGGCTACCGCTGCTGCTCGCCGGCCTCGCCTACCTCTTCGCCCGCACCGACGAGTTCCACCTCGTCCCGCTCGCCGCGATCCTCGCCGCCGCGCTCGCCGAGCGGGCGCGTGCCCCCGCCGCGATCGTCCTCGCGCTCATCGTCCTGCACGGCCTCGACCGGCAGGTCACGAAGGTGCGCGACGACACCGCGTGGGTGGAGGTCCGCGACGGCGTCCGCACCGACGCCGCCGACGCGCGCAACCTGCGCCTGCTGCGGGCGACGGTCGACGCGCTGAGCGAGCCCGGCGACCCGATCCTCGTGGCGCCGCCGCGCTTCGACCGCGTCCGCGTCGGCGACCCGCTCCTGTACCGGCTGCTCGACCGCGACAACCCGACGCGGTACGACGTCATGCAGCCCGGCGTGGTGACCACGGCCAAGGTCCAGCGCGAGATGCTGCGCGACCTGCGCGGCACCGACCTAATGGTCCGCTGGCTGGACCCGCGCGCGACCGCGCTCGAGGACAACGCGTCGGCGCGGTCCTCCGGGGTGACGCTGCTCGACGACGCGATCGCGCGCGACTTCCGCCGCGTCGCCCGGTTCGGCCCGTACCTGCTGCTTCAGAGGTCGCGGCGGGCGAACGCCAGCGCGGCGGCCAGCAGCACCGCCGCGACGTAGACGACCGCCCACGGCAGCATCAGCGGGCCGGCGTCGAAGGAGCCGCCCAGCGGCCCGAGCAGGACGACGGCGCCGGGGCCTTGGACGTCCTGGACGAGCAGCCGCAGCGCGTCGCGGTAGAGCGCCTCGAACGGCAGCGCCCACGACGTGACGTCGGCGATGCGCTCCAGGGTCCGCGAGGGGATGACGTCGCCGATCGCGCCGAGGAGGCCCGCGAGCAGCCCGGCGCCGTAGGCCATCAACATGAGGATGCCGTTGGCCGTCGCGCCGAGGAACACCGAGCCGAGCAGCGAGAGCGCGGCGACGACGACGGCGGCGAGTGCGAGGCGCAGCGCCACCGCGAACGGGTGCTCGGGCCACCAGTCGCCGACGACCCCCGTGACGAGCACGGCGCCGAGGTAGACGGCGACCACGTAGGCGGCGCTCACCGACGCCGCCGCGAGGAAGCGGCCGAGCAGGTACGGCGGGCGGCCCAGCGGCCGGACGACGATCGGCTGCAGCAGGCCGCGCTCGGCGTCGCCGCGGATCGCGCCGACGGTCAGGAAGACGCTGAGGACGACGCCGAGGAAGAGCGTGCCGAAGATCGCGAGGCCGAGGATCGTCGCGCCGGCCAGCTCGCGCGCGGGCAGGTCGCTGTCGTTCTCCGCGAAGCCGCTGACGTCCTGGAAGAGCTCGTCGCAGCCCCACACGTACAGCAGCCCGAAGACGAGCGTGAGCACGCCGACGACGAGCAGGACGCGGCGGCGCAGCGCCTCCTGCAGCGCGTGGCGGGCGACGAGGAGGGTGCCGCTCACGACGGCGCCCCCCGCCGGGCCCGGCGCTCGTGGGTGAGGGCCACACAGGGCCTCACCTCGCGTCGGCCACCTTCTCGAGGTAGACGTCCTCGAGCGTCGAGCGCCGCACCCGCACGCCGCAGACCTACTCGCCGGCGGCGACGAGCCGGTCGATGATCACGACGCGGTCGCAGACCTGCTCGACCTCGCTGAGCAGGTGGGTGTTGAGCAGCACCGCCACGCCGCGGCGGCGCAGCTCGACCAGCGCGTCGCGCACCGTGCGGCGGCCGCCCGGGTCCAGCGCGCTGGTCGGCTCGTCGAGCAGCAGCACCCGCGGGGCGCCGACCATCGCCTGCGCGATCCCGAGCCGCTGCTGCATGCCCTTGGACATGCGCTCGACGCGGACGTCGGCGGCGTCGTCGAGCCGCACGAGTCGCAGCAGGTCCGCCCGCTCGCCCGCCCCGCCCTCAGAGCCCGAGAGGTCCTGGTGCAGGCGCAGCACCTCGTCGGCCGAGCACCACCCCGGGAAGCGGAAGAGCTCGGCCAGGTAGCCGAACGGCCGCACGAGCTGGACCTCGCCGGCGCTCGGCCGGACCAGCCCGACGGCGATCTTCGTCAGCGTCGACTTGCCCGCGCCGTTGGGCCCGAGCAACCCCACCAGCTCGCCCTCGCCGACGTGCAGGTCGACGCCGCGCAGCGCCTCGCGCGACCCGTAGGACTTGCGCAGCCCGGTGACCGAGAGTGCGACGGACATCGCGGACAGGGTGGCCTAGCGTGGGCCGAAGCGGAAGCGCAGCAACGCCCCGACCGCGCGGTAGCCGTCGCGCCAGGTGATCTTCTTGCCCTCGGCGTAGGAGCGGCCGTAGTAGGGGATCGGCACCTCGTACAACCTGATGCCCGGCGTGCGCAGGACCTTGGCGGTGACCTCCGGCTCGAAGCGGAAGTCGTTGGACACGAGGTGCAGCGAGCGGATCAGGTCGCCGCGGAACGCCTTGGACCCGACCTCCATGTCGCTGATGGTCGTGTTGTACAGGACGTTGGTCAGCAGCGAGAGGAAGCGGTTGCCGGCGTAGTGCCAGAAGAGGTGGGCGCGCTGCGGCTCGCCGCCGCGCAGGCGGGTGCCGTAGACGACGTCGGCGACGCCGTCGACCAGCGGCTGCAGCAGCTTGGGCAGGTCGCGCGGGTCGTACTCGAGGTCGGCGTCCTGGATGACCACGATGTCGCCCAGCGAGGCCGCCACCGCGGTGCGGACCGCCGCGCCCTTGCCCTGGTTGCGCTCGTGGACGAGCACCTTCAGGCGCGGGTCGTCGCCCGCGGCGGCGCGGGCGGCGCCGGCGGTGCCGTCGGCCGAGCCGTCGTCGACGACGATCACCTCGCTGTCGAGGTCGAGCGCCAGCGCCCGCGCGACGCCCTCGCCGATCGTGGCGGCTTCGCCGTAGGCGGGGACGAGGATCGACACCAGGGGGCTGCCCATGAGCGCGGGAACCCTGCCATACGATCCGCCCACATGGTCCTCCGCGTCCTCCTCGTCGCCGCCGGCATCGCGCTCGCCGGCTCCGGCATCGCGCTGCGCGCGGACAACGACGCCTGCCAGGACGCCCGTCACGACGCATTCGCCATCGGCCTGCGCCAGGCGCCCGTCGGTACGGCGGCGGACGTCGCGCGGCGGCTGCAGGACCGCTGCCGCGGCGCCGAGCAGCTCGTCAACGGCACCGCGGCGCTGCTGCGCGGCGGCGCCGTCGAGCCCGCGGCAACGCTGGCCCAGGAGGCCGTCGCCCGCGAGCCCGAGCGCCGCGACTCCTGGGTCGCGCTGTCGCGCGCCCGTCAGCGCGAGGGCGACGCCTCGGGCGCCGCGCGCGCCCTGGCGCGGGCACGGGCGCTGGACCCGCTGACCCGCTGGCCTTCGAGGCGGGCGGCCGCGGGTTCTTGAACCGCAGCAGCGGCCGCTCGACCAGGTAGTAGCTGGCCGCCGCGCACGCGGTCGCCGCGACGAAGACGGCCAGCGTGTAGACGACGAAGCTGCCGTGCGACGTCCAGTCCTGGACCTCGCGCAGCTCGCCGGTCAGCGGGTGGTGCCAGAGGAAGATCCCGTAGGAGACGAGGCCGAGCCAGGCGACCGGCCGCCAGCGCAGGACGGTCGCCGGCACCCCGCGGCCGTCGCCGAGCATCGCGGGCACCGCGAAGGCCACCGCCATCGCGCCGTAGAGCGCGAACCCGAGGATCCAGTCGACGTCGTCGTAGACCTGGGGGTAGGTCGTCGGCATCCCGATCTGGGTGGTGAGGATCATGAGCTGCGCGGACAGGCCCCACCAGGCCAGCGGCCACGGGACCACCGCGCGCAGCACCACCGGGCGCCGCGCCACCGGCACGTGGTGCCACTGCACGCTGACCACCGCGATCGCCATCCCGAGCGCGAACCACCCGAAGGTCCCGGCGATCGTGTTGCTCCACACGTCGGGCGACGGGTCCGCGTGCGTGGCCCAGCGCACGGCCAGCGACGCGAGGGCCAGGCCCCCGAGCGCCATCAGCTCGTCCTTCGGCCCGGCCAGCCAGCGGTCGGCGAAGAGCGCCAGCAGCGGCAGCGCGAGGTAGAACTGCATCTCGACGCACAGCGACCACGCGGCCGTGATCCCCCCGCCGATCCAGTCCACCGACAGGTTCTGCAGGAACCCGTAGTAGCCCCACCAGTCGCCCGTGTGCACGCCGACCAGGCCGGGCCAGATCGCCAGGACGGTGAGCGCCAGCCAGTAGGCGGGGACGATGCGCAGCGCACGGCGGCGGAAGTAGCGGCGCACGTGCGGCCGCGGCCGGCCCTCGCGCCGCGCGGCCACGAACGGGCGGTAGAGCAGGAAGCCCGAGATGACGAAGAACAGCGTCACGCCGACGTCCAGGCGCGCCGTGACCGCGCCGAGGAAGCCGTGGCCGTTGAAGCCCGACAGGAACGCCGTGTGGGTCACGAGGACGCTCAGGGCGGCGAACGCGCGCAGGCCGTCGACGAGCGGGAAGCGCGGGTTGCCCGGCGGCGGGCGCAGCGCGTCGGGCGCCATCGCCGGGTCGGCGGTCCCTGGCTCCTCGTGACGGCGCATCGGCGGCCGAGTCTACGCTTGCGCGGTGGCGCTCCGGCTGCGCACCGCCCTGCCCTTCGTGGCCCTGCTCGGCCTCGCCGTGCGGGTCGTCTACGTGCTCGCCAACAGCATGCCGGTGCAGGGCGACGCGCAGGTCTACCACCTGGAGGGCGGGCTGCTGGCCGACGGCGAGGGCTTCCGCCGGGTGCTCGAGGACGTGCCGACGGCGGAGTTCCCGCCGATGCACATCATCCTGGTGGCCTTCGCGAACCTGCTCGGCCTCGACGGCACCAAGGAGCAGAAGCTCTTCTTCGCCTGCGTCGGCACCGTCACGGTGGTCCTGGTGGCGCTGCTGGCGCGCGTGGTCACCCGCTCGGACCGCACCGCGATCGTCGCCGGGCTGCTCGCCGCGCTGTACCCGATGCTGTGGCTGCCCGACGGCGCGCTGATGGGGGAGACGACCTACGGGCTCTTCCTCACCGCCTCGCTGCTGGCGGCGGTCCACGCGCTGCGGGCGCCGGCGTGGTGGCGGTTCGCGCTGGTCGGCGGGCTCATCGGGCTGGCCGCGCTGTCGCGCGGCGAGGCGCTCGGCCTGCTGGTGCTGCTCGTGCTGCCGCTGGCGTGGATCGGCGCCCGCGACCTCCGCGGCCGCGCGCTGCTCGCCGGCGCCGGGCTCGCCGGCCTGGTCGTCGTGCTGACGCCGTGGCAGGTGCGCAACCTCACGACGTTCGAGGACCCGGTCCTGATCTCCAACAACGCCTCGGGCGTGTGGATCGGGGCCAACTGCCGCGACACCTACTACGGCGACCTCGTCGGCGCCTGGAAGTTCCAGTGCTACGGCACCGACCGGATCCCCGGCGACGAGTCCCAGCGCTTCGCCGAGTACCGCCGCCGGGGCCAGGACTACATGAAGGACCACCTGGGCCGGCTGCCCGTCGTCCTCGCCGCACGCATCGGCCGGCTGGCCGACGTCTACAAGCCGTGGAGCCAGGGCGTGTTCCTGGCCTCGGCGGAGGGCCGCCACCCGCGCGCGCAGAAGCTCGGCCTGCTCGCCTACTGGCTGCTGCTGCCGTTCGCGGTGTGGGGCGCGGTGCTGCTGCGCCGCCGCCGCGAGCCGGCGCTGCTCGTCCTGCTGGCGCCCGTCGTCCTGGTGGTGCTCGTCGCGCTGAGCGCCTACGGCTCGACGCGGTTCCGGTTTGCCGCCGAGCCCGGATTCGTGGTGCTGGCGGCGGTCGCGCTCTCGGCGATCAGGAGGCCGGCGAGGAGCACCGCGACGAGCGTGAGCGCCGGCACCTCCCAGTCCCAGTCGATGGAGGCGTGGAAGGCGTAGGCCGCCAGCGCGGCGACCGGCCCGGCGGCGAGCGCCGGGTCGCCGCGGACGACGTCGCGGGCGGCGAGCGCGAGGCCGGCGCCGAAGAGGACGAGGAAGGCGGCGCCGAGGAGGCCGAGCTCGGCCAGCGTCTCGAGCTCGAGCGAGTGCGCGTCGCGGGCGGGCTTGCGCTCGTCGCGCTCGCGCAGCCACGTCACGGCGAAGCTGCCCGCGCCGGCGCCCACGACCGGGTCCTCCCCGAAGCCGCGCAGCGCGACGTCCCAGTACGCGTAGCGGGGCGAGTCGGCGGTGGCCAGCCGGCCCGCGCTCGCGCCGAAGCGCTCGCCGGCGGAGTTCGGGCCGTCCTCGCCGGCCGCGATGGCGGCGGGCACCACGAGCATGGCGAGCACCACCCCGGCGGCGATCCAGCCGTGGCGCGGCGGCAGCGGCAGGCGGCCCAGGCGCGTCGTGCCCTGCGCCTCGACGCTCGTCGACCACAGCTGCACGCCGGCCGCCAGCACCATCACGGCGGCAAGCCACGCGACGCCGCGCTCGTCGTCGGTCGCCGCCGCGCCGAAGATGCCCAGCGCGCCGGCCTCGACGACGATCGCCAGCGCGCGCAGCTGCGTCCAGGTCGGGGTCAGCGCGACCAGGACGACGAGGCCCGCGGCGCAGGCGGCGATCGCGCCGCGCGAGTAGGTGAGGTACAGGCCCGCCAGGAGCGGGACCGCGGCGGCCGCGGCGGCGCTGCGCAGCGCCGGGGCGCGCACGTGGTCGCCCGCGATGCGCGCCGTCAGCACCAGGCCGTAGCCCACGACGACCAGCGCGCCGCCGGCCAGCGCGACCTCCGGCGTGCGCCCGCGCAGGACCATCGCGGCGGTCAGCAGCGCCGCCAGGTAGAGCAGGTCGCGCTCGAACGTCGCCCAGGCGGGGTCGGTCAGCGGCGCCCAGGCGATCGAGGCGGCCGTCCAGGCGGTCAGCCCGGCGAGGCCGAGGTAGGCGAGCAGGGCGGGCCGGGAGCGGGGGAGGCGCTGCGTCGCGCCGGCCAGCGCGAGCAGGACGCCCGCGACGACGAGGGCGATGTCGCGCGGACCGGCGAAGTAGCCCCCGTCGAAGAACGCGAGCGCGGTCGGGCCTGCGAGGACGGCCGCGGCAAGGACGGGGCGCATCGGCGCGCCAGCGTACCCTCCGTCGCCGCATGCGGCCGTCCCGTGCCATCCCGCTCGTCCTCGCGGCGCTCTCCTACGCGCTCGCGCTGGTGCAGCGGCCGGGGCAGGTGGTGGCCGACACGAAGGTCCACCTGTACCTGGATCCGGGCCGGTTCCTGGGCGACGTGGCGTCCTTGTGGTCGCCGACGACGGACCTCGGGCACGTCTGGGCCGGGCAGTACGGCGGCTACGTGTGGCCGATGGCGCCGTGGTTCTGGCTCGGCGACGCGCTCGGGCTGCCCGACTGGCTGGTGCAGCGGCTGTGGCTGGGGACGATCCTCGCGCTCGCGGCCTGGGGCGTCGTGCGGCTGCTCGACGCGCTGCTGAAGCGCGAGCGCGGCGCCGTGCACGCCGCGGCCGGCCTGCTGTTCGCCGTCAACCCCTACGTGACGGTCTACGCGGGGCGGGCGAGCATCTCGCTGCTGGCCTACGCGGCGCTGCCGTGGCTGCTGCTGGCGATCCACCGCGGGCTGCGCGAGCCGCGCGGCTGGCGGTGGCCGGCGATCTTCGCGCTCGTGCTGGCCTCGGCCGGCGGCGGGGTCAACGCGGCGGTCACCGCCTGGGTGCTCGTCGGCCCGGCGCTCTTGTTGGTGTACGAGCTCGTCTGGGGCGGCGTGCCGCGTGCGGCGCTGCGCCCGCTGCTCGTGCGGCTGGTCCCGGTCTCGATCGTGGCGAACCTGTGGTGGGCGGTGCCGCTGCTGCTGACCGCGCGCGCGGCGCCGAACTTCCTGCCGTTCACCGAGCAGCCGGGGACGATCTGGTCGACGACGTCGCTGACCGAGTCGCTGCGGCTGATGGGCTTCTGGACCAGCTACGTCGGCGTCGGCTACGGCGGCCTGCTGCGCCCGTACCAGTCCTCGGCGCCGGCGATGCTCCAGCTCGCGCCGGTGGTCGTCGCGTCGCTGCTGGTGCCCGCGGTCGCGCTGGCGTCGTTCGCGTGGACCCGCGCCTGGCGCTACGCGCCGTTCTTCCTGCTGCTGACCTTCGCCGGGCTGCTGATCATGGTCGCCGGGTGGCCCGACGGGACGCCGCTGCGGCGGTCGGCGATCGGGGTCTACTACCGGGTCGAGCCGCTGCAGTTCCTGCGCACGACCTACAAGGCGGGCGCGCTGACGGCGCTCGGCCTCGCGGTGCTGGGCGGCGCGGCGTTCGGGCTGGCGTGGGCGCGGTGGCGGCGGCCGCTGGTCGCCGGGGGCGGGGTGGTGCTCGTCGTGCTCGCGGCGTGGCCGCTGGTGACGGGCCGCGCGCTCGAGCGCCAGCTCGAGTTCGACGCCCCGGCTTCGTGGCGCGGCGTCGCCGCGCGCCTGGACCGCGCACCGGACGGGACGCGCGCGATGGTCCTGCCCGGCCAGCTGTTCGCCAACTACACCTGGGGCGGGACGGTCGACGCGGTGCTGCCTCCGCTGACCTCGCATCCGGTGACGACGCGCTGGATCGTGCCGTTCGCCGACCTGCGCTCCAGCGACCTCCAGTTCGCCGTCGACGGGCTTGTGACCCAGGAGCGGCTGAAGCCCGGGCAGCTCGGCCCGCTGCTGGACTGGCTCGGGGTCGGGCAGCTCGTCGTGGCCGCCGACGGCGATCGCTCGCGCAGCGGCGAGATGCCGGCGGGCGATGCGCTGCGGTCGCTGCCGCGCGGCGGCGACGCGTTCGGGCCCGAGGTGGCCGCGGAGCCGGCGGCCGACGAGATCGCGGGCGCGCCGCGCACGCCGTCGGTGCGGGTGATCGACCGCATCGCGCGCGGTGGCTCCGGGTCGGGAGGCACCGCTTCCGCGGCGGCCGGCCCGTCGACCGTGCGCGTCCTCCCACGCGGCCCGCTGACCGTCGTCGACGGCGCGTCGGGCGGCATCACCGCGCTCGCGGCCTTCGGCGCGCTGCGCGCGGACCGCCCGCTCGTCTACGGCCCGGACCTCGACGCGGCCGCGCTGCGGCGCGCCGCGCGCGACGGCGCGTCGTTCGTGGTCAGCGACGGCAACCGGCGGCGGGCGTTCGTCGCGCCGCGGCCGAAGGGGCAGACCGGGCCGACGCTGCCGGTCGACCAGGGCGTCTCGGTCGACGGCAACATCCTCGATCCGTTCGGCGACCTGTACACGTCGCAGCAGACCGTCGCGGTGGTGGGCGGGGTGCGCGAGGTGTCGGCGCCGGCGTCGCCGCAGGTCACGCAGCTGCCCGACCAGCGGCCGTTCGCCGCGATCGACGGCGACGACGCGACGGCGTGGATCGCCGACCGCGCGCTCGTGCCCTCGCGCCATGTGCTGACGGTGCGCTTCGACCGGCCGCGCGACGTCGACGCGGTGGACCTGCTCCCGTACTCCGACAGCCGCGCGGTCGTCGAGGAGGTCGAGGTCGGCGGCAAGGCCTACAAGGTCAAGCGCGGCTGGAACCGCCTGCGCCTCGGGCTGCGCGACGTCGGCGAGCTGCGGGTGCGGCTGTCGAAGGTCACCGAGCCCGACGAGGCGCCCGCGGGCGCCGGCGGCATCCGCGAGCTGCGGATCCCCGGCGTGCGGGCGACCGAGGCGATGCGGCCGCCGACGTGGATCACGGACGCGCTGCGCGGCGCCGACCTCTCGCGGTCCGGGCTGACCTACCTCTTCGAGCGCACGACCGCCGACGTGCCGCGGCGCCAGCGGCGCTACGTCGGCGAGCGCGGGGCGGGGGAGCTGCGCGACAGCGGCGACCCCGAGCCGACGCTGCGGCGGGCCTTCCGGCCGCCCGCGGCGCGGACCTTCGCGGTCGACGGGTGGGCGTCGATCGACCCGCGCACGCCCGACGACGTCCTGGACCGCCTGACCGGCACGCGCGGAGCGCGGACCTGGTCGTCGTCGCGGTTCGACGGGCTCGGGCGCTACCGCGCCTCGGGCGCCTTCGACGGCGCCGACCGGGCATGGGTCGGGCAGTGGATCGGCGGCCGCCCGGCGTGGGTGGCGTGGGAGGCGCCGCGCGCGACGACGGTGCGCGAGCTGCAGCTCGACCCGCCCGGCGTGCGCGTGCGCCGGCCCACGCGGGTGGCGCTGGAGGCCGACGGCCGCGAGGGTTCTGCGGTGCGCGTCTCGCCGACCGGCGCGGTCGCGCTGCCCGCGCCGGTCCGGGGCCGGTCGTTCCGGCTGCGGATCCTCGACGCGGCGTTCCCGGAGGGCACGCCGGACCGCGTCAAGCAGCGCCGCGCCGTCGGCATCGGCGAGGTGCGCGGCGACGGCGTGCCGCGGGTGGCCGTGGCCCGCGGCTGCCGGGTCGAGCTCCCGTGCGGCGCGGGAGCGCTCGGCGTCGGGAGCGGAGCCGGCGCCGCCGGCAGCACGCTTGACGCCGGCCGCTCCGCTGCCGTCCCGTTCCGCGCGACGGTCGACCGCGACACCCTCGACGCCGGCGGGCCCGTCCGCGTCCGGGGCTGCCGCGCGCTGGCCCTCGGGGCCGAGGCCGCGACCGTCGTCGGCTCGACCGGGCCGCTGCGCCTCGACAGCGTGCGCCTCGCCTCGCCGGGCCGTGGGCCGGCGCCCGTCGGCGGCGGCCGCGTCGAGCGGGTCGACGGCGCGGCCGACGGGGCGCGGGTGCGCGTCGACGGGCCCTCGTGGCTCGTGCTCGGGCAGAGCTACGACCGCTTCTGGCGCGCCTCGTGCGACGGCCGCGACCTCGGCGAGCCGCGCCCGATGCAGGGCTACGCCAACGGGTGGCCGGTCGACCGCGGGTGCCGCGACGTCGCGTTCGCCTACAAGCCGCAGCGCATCGCCGACGCCGGCTACCTCGTCTCCGCGATCGGGTGCGCAGCGCTGCTGGCGCTGCTCGGCGCGGGCGCGGTGCGCCGCCGCCGCGAGGTCGCCGCCCGCGCCGCCGCGCCGGACCGGCCCGCCCCGGGAGCGGCACCACCCGGCCTCTGGCCCGGCACCGCGCCCGTCCCCGCCGCGCACCCGTGGCCGTGGCGCGCCGCGCTGCTGGCCGCCGGCTGCGGCGCGCTCGTCATCGCCTACACCTTCGGCCTGCGCGCCGGCGCGGTCGCGCTGCCGCTCCTCGCGCTGCTCCTGCGCCGCGGCATCGGCGACCGCGCGCTGTCGCTCGCCGCGGGCGCCCTGCTCGGCGTCGTCGTCCCGCTGATCTACCTCGGGATCGGGCTCTTCGACGACGACACGCTCGGCGGCAACAGCACGCAGTACGCGGCCGACCGGCTCGCCGCGCACTGGGTCGGCGTGGCCGCCGTCGTGCTGCTGGCGATCGTGCTGCTGCGCACGCTCGCGCCCCGCTTCCGCCGGCCCGGGGACCGCGAGGACGAGCCGCTAGCCTCCCGGCCCGTGTCGCCGGACCCCGACCCGTCGCTGCGGTGAGCGCCACCGTCACGGACCCGCCGCGTGGCCTCCGCCGCGCGCGCTCGCTGTGGCGGCTGTGGCGCAACGAGCGCGCCGACCCGGCGCCCTTCTACCGCCTCCTGGCCGACGGCGCCGCCGAGGACCTCGACGCGTGGTACGGCCCGCTCGCCGGGCAGGCGATCGTCGACCTCGGCTGCGGCCCCGGCTACTACACCGACGCGCTGCGCGCCCGCGGCGCGACGGTCATCCCGGTGGACAACTCCGAGGACGAGCTGCGCTTCGGCGGCTACGGCCCGCCCGACGGCTACGTGCTCGCCGACGGCGGCGACCTGCCGCTCGAGGACGCGTCGGTCGACGGCTTCTTCTGCTCCAACGTCCTCGAGCACACGCCCGCCGCGGAGCCGATCATCCGCGAGATGGACCGCGTCCTGAAGCCCGGCGGCTGGGGCTACGTCTCGTGGACGAACTGGTACTCGCCGTGGGGTGGCCACCTCATGGCGCCCTACCACTTCCTCGGGCCGAAGCTCGGACCGCGCCTGTACGAGCGCCGCCACGGCAAGCCCGAGAAGCACGCCTACGGCGAGACGCTCTGGGCCTGCCACATCGGCCCGACCCTCCGGCTCGTCCGCTCGTTCCCCGGGCTGGAGATCGAGCGCGCCGAGCCCCGCTACTGGCCCTGGGCCCACGCGGTCATGCACGTGCCCGGCGTCCGCGAGCTCGTCTCGTGGAACTGCGTGATCCGCGTACGCAAGCGCGCCACCTTGCGGTAGACCGGGAGGAGGGCTAGCGTCGGACCGACGTCGGTCGCCCGGGAGGCCGGCCGTTCCCGCCCTCGGCCTGGAGGTCTCCCGCATGCGCCGCCTGGTCCTCATCGCCGCCGTCACCGCACTGGCCGGGTGCGGAGGCCGTGAGACGATCACGGCCGCGGGCGACGCCGCGCCGGCGACGGCGGTCACCACGGCCATCCCGCCCGTGCCGAGCTCGGCGTCGCGGTGGCGCGCCTGCGACGCGAACGTCCGTGCCCGCCGCGGCACGACGAGCTGCGCCTTCGCGCTGAACGTCTTCTACGGCTACTGGAGGGCGGCGCGCAGGGGCCAGGAGCGCTTCGCCGCCTACGACCCGACGACCGGCCGCGAGCACCGCCTCGGCTGCTCGGGCAGGGCCACGCTGACGTGCCGGACGGCGGACCGGTCGGCCGTCCGGTTCCCGCTCGGCGCCGTCGAGGCGTACACCGCCTCGGCCGCGCGCGCCTACTGCGAGAGCCACGACCTCGGCGCGGCCGGCCCGACGTGCGGGGAGGAGGAGGCGGCCGCTCCGGCCGAGCCGGCCGACGCGGCGGGCTGCGACCCCAACTACTCCGGCGCCTGCCTCGACCCCGCGTCCGAGGACTACGACTGCGAAGGCGTCCCCGGCGACGGCCCCGACTTCACCGGTCCGGTCGAGGTCGTCGGCGACGACCGCTTCCGCCTCGACAGCGACGGCAACGGCGTCGGCTGCGAGTAGCGCCTAGCCGCGCTGGACCGCGTGCTTCGTGCGCAGCCCGAGCGTGAGGACCGCCGAGGCGGCGACGAGCTGGAAGCCGAGGACCACGGTGGCGTAGGAGACCAGGGTGAAGTCGCCGGCGCTGAGCAGGAAGGGCTCGACGATCGCGACGACGCCGAGGACCCAGACGAAGCGCAGCTCGCCCAACGCCACCATGTACTGGACCGTGAGGTAGGCGACGGCCAGCAGCGTCATCGCCAGGCCGAGCACCGGCAGCGCGTCGGCGGCCAGGGCGAGGTCGGGGCCGAAGGCCAGCTTCAGCAGCAGCTCGCCGGCCACCGCGAAGATCAGCAGCGCCGGCGCGGCGATCGCCGCCAGCACGGCGAGCGAGCGCAGCAGCACGGGACGCGGGTCCAGGCCCGAGGCGGCGCGGCGGGTGGCCTCGGGCAGCAGCTGCAGGCCGACGCCGATCGCGACCCACACCACGGTCTTGGCCGCCACGGCGGCGGCCGCGTAGGAGCCCGCGCCGTCGCCCGAGAACGCGTGGCGGCCGACGATGACGTCGACGTTCTGCAGCGCCGCAAGCAGCAGCAGGCCGAAGATCGGGATCCAGTTGTCGCCGACGAGCGAGCGCAGCGGGCGGACCTGCGCCGCCGCGCCCTCCACGGGGCCCAGCCGCCGCGCCAGCTCGCGCGACAGCCACACCGCCACGACGACGAACGCCAGCGGCGTGCCGAGGTACGCGCCCGTCACGCCGAGCCCGGCGCCGACGAGCACGAGGCCGATGACGATGCGCCCGAGCGCCTCGCCGATCATGGAGCCGCCGACCGGTGCGTAGGCGCGCAGCCCCTGCAGCGCGCCGCGCTGCAGCGACAGCAGCAGCCACAGGGCGCCGGTGGGGAGGATCGCCGCGGCGGCCCACTCGTGCTCGGGCACGCCGAGCAGGTGCGCGATCGGCTCCCGCGCGATCGCCGACCCGAGCGCGAGCGCGACCGTTGCGACGACCAGCCGCCGCGTCCACGTGGCGAGCGTGAGGTGCAGCCGGCCGCCGACCCCGAGGTGGCCGAGCGTCGCCTCGCGGGCGGCCGCGACCTGGATCGACTGGCCGCCGACCATGAGGATCAGGAAGGCGGAGATGATCGCCGCCAGCGACCCGTACCCGTCCGCGCCGAGCAGGCGGGTGAAGATGATGGTGAAGACGAGCTGGATGAAGTTGTTGGCCAGCGTCGCCGCGCGCCGCCGCGCCCTCCACGGGGCCCAGCCGCCGCGCCCGTCTCCGAGTTCCTGATGGCGTCGCGCAGCCGCGGGCGCTCGGCGGCGGCGGTGCGCTCGAGCACGGCGAGGTTGGCCTCCGCGGTGTGGTCCCACGTGAAGCCGCGCGCGCGGGCGCGGGCGGCCTCGCCGTAGGCCTCGCGGCGCTTGTCGTCGTGCACGAGGTCGGCGACCTTGTGCGCCAGCTCGCCGGGCGTCTCGGCGAGCACGCCGGTCTGCCCGTCGACGATCGACTCGGGCAGGCCGCCGACGGCCAGCGCCGCGCTCGGCGTGCCCGCCGCCGCGGCCTCCATGACCGTCAGGCACCAGCCCTCGGCCGAGGACGCCGTGAGGTTCACCCACGTGTGGGCGTAGAGCTCGCGCTTGCGCTCCTCGCTCACGTGGCCGTGCAGCGTCACGCGGTCGCCCAGCCCGCGCTCGGCGATCTCGGCCTCGAGCACCGGCCGGTGGTCGCCCTCGCCGGCGACGTCGAGCACCGCCTCCGGAAGGCCCTCGAGGACGTCGAAGAGCACCTCGAGGCGCTTGTACTGCTTGAGCCGCCCGAGGTAGAGGAGGTGCGGGGTCTCGGAGCGCTCGTGCTCGACGAACGCGTCCGGCTCGACCCCGAGGTAGGCGACGTGGATCTGCTCGGCCGGGATACCGATCCGGACGAGGTCGTCGCGCGCCGACTTCGAGATGGTGAGGAACGGGTGGTGGCGGTAGAGCAGCGTCAGCGGGACGCGCTCGGCCAGCAGCGCGGCGAGCCGGCCGCGCCGGCCCATCTCGGCGACGTAGTGCTGCTGGTGGACGTGGTGGACGAGCGTGACGCGCGGCGTGGACCGCAGCCACCACCACAGCGGCGTGAAGAAGGCGATGCCGTTGACGACCTCGAGCACGACGTCCGCGTCGCGGCCGATGCCGCGCCAGGAGGCCCACGCGGCCCGCGGGAAGACCGTCATCCGCCCGCCCATGCGGTGGATCGTCAGCCGCTCGTGGGGGTGCTCGACCTTCGCCGCGCCGGGGTAGTCCCCGGCGATGACGGTGACCCGGTGGCCCCACGCGACCCAGCGCGAGACCTGGCCGTAGAGGTTCGTGCCCGTACCACCGCCCTGGGGATGGGTCCAGTCGCGGTCGGTCAGCAGGAGGATGTGCCGGGACTCGGACACGAGGCCGCGAGCGTAGCGACCGGGCGCGAGGTGGGAGCGCCGGTGACGTGCCTAGAATCCCGCCGCGTGCCGCCGCTTCGCCGAAGCATCGTCCTGCTCTGCGCCCTGCTGACCCTGGGCGCCGCCACCCCCGTCGCCGCCCCTGTGCTGGCGCAGTCCGGGGCGGGCGACGAGCAGTACCAGGACCCCTTCGAGGACGACGGCGGCACGAGCGGCTCGGGGACCAGCACGACGCAGACCAACCCGCAGGACCTCGAGCAGCTCTCGCCGACGCCGCAGCAGACGCAGACCCAGCCGTCCCAGCAGCAGCCGGCCCAGACGCAGGGCACGACGACGACGCCCGCCGCCACCACGCCGTCGGCGGCCGGCAGCCAGCTGCCGAACACGGGCGCCGACGCCCGCGCGCTGGCGCTCATCGGCCTCGTGATGCTGCTGTTCGGCGTCGGCCTGCGGCTGCGGACCCAGCCCGAGCGGTTCTAGGGGCGCCGTGGTCGTCGCGACGCGCTCGGCGGCCGACACCGAGGCCGCGGGCGCGCGGCTGGCGGCCGACCTGCGCCCGGGCGACGTCGTGCTCGTCCTCGGCGAGATGGGCGCCGGCAAGACGACGTTCGTGCGCGGCGCGGCCCGCGCGCTGGGCGTCGAGGGGCCCGTCACCAGCCCCACCTTCACGCTCGGCCGCCGCTACGCGGGCCGGGTCGCGGTCTCGCACCTGGACCTCCACCGCCTCGGCGACCTCGCCGGCGAGGACCCGGCGCTGCTCGACGACTACCTCACGCCCGACGCGGTGAGCTTCATCGAGTGGCCCGAGGTCGCCGAGCACGAGCTCGACCACGTGCGCGCCCGCGTGCGCCTCGAGCACGCCGGCGGCGACGCGCGCACCATCACCATCGACGCATGATCCTGGCCTTCGACACAGCCACCCCCTCGACCGTCGCCGGCGTCGCGACCGCCGGCGGCGAGCTGCTCGCCGAG
>JACRMD010000283.1 GCA_016215085.1 Solirubrobacterales bacterium
CGCGGATCTTGAAGGCGCCGGTGCGCTGCAGGGACTCGGCCTTGAGGACGACCTCGCCGCCGCAGCGCTCGGTCAGCGTCGCCGACGGCAGCACGGGCGTGTGGCGCGCGACATCGCCGATCGCCTCCCGCGCGCGCGCGACGTCCTGCGCGGTGACGTCGCGCAGCGGCGGCGCTGCCTCCCCCGCGGCCATGGCTAGTCCGGCAGCGCGACGATCGCGTCGATCTCGACCTGGGCGCCGAGCGGCAGCGCGGCCACGCCGATCGTCGAGCGGGCGGGCGGGTCGGCCGCGAAGAACGTCGCGTAGGCCTCGTTGACGTCGGCGAAGGTCCCCATGTCGGTCACGTAGATGCCCACGCGCACCGCGTCGGCCAGCGAGGCGCCGCCGGCCTGGGCGACCGCCTGGAGGTTCTCCAGGCAGCGGCGCGTCTGGTCGCCGACGCCGCCCTCGACTAGCTTGCCGGTGGCGGGGTCCAGCGGGGTCTGGCCCGAGAGGAACAGGAAGCCGCCCGACTGCACGGCGTGGCTGTAGGGCCCGACGGCGGCCGGCGCGTTGTCCGCGGTGATCGCGTGGCGGTGGTGGGACATGGGGCCTCACGCTACCGTCCGCCGCGCATGCTCGCCGCCCGCCGCCCCGACCGCCCGACCGGAGCGGCCGCCGCCCCCGCCGCGCGTTCCGCGCCGTCCCGCCGCCTCGCGGCCGCGTCGCCTCGCGGCACCCTCCTGCGCCTCGCCCTCGCCGCCGCCGCGCTGCTCGCGGCGCCCGCCGCGGCACAGGCCGAGCTGCCCTGGACGGCGTGCTCCCCGGCCGGGTTCCAGTGCGCGCGGACCGACGTCCCGCTCGACCGCTCGGGCGCGACGCCGGGCACCGTCACGCTCAACGCCACGCGGGCCACCGCCGCGTCGAACCCGGGCCGCAGCGCGGTCGTCGCGCTCGCCGGCGGCCCCGGCCAGGCGGCCGTGCCGCTGGCGCGCGACTTCGCCGCGTCGCTGGGGCCCGCGCTGGCCGAGCGCGACCTGCTCGTCTTCGACCAGCGCGGCACCGGCGGCTCGGGCGCCCTCTCCTGCCCCGCGCTGAGCGGCTCGGGGACCATCGCCTCCATCGCCCGCCGCTGCGCCGAGCAGATCGGCGCCACGCGCGGCCTGTACCGGACCCCCGACAGCGCCGAGGACCTCGAGGCGCTGCGCGCGGCCGCGGGCTACGACAGGCTGGTCATCTACGGCGTGTCCTACGGGACGAAGGTCGCGATGGCCTACGCCGCCGCCCACCCCGACCGCGTCGAGGCGCTCGTGCTCGACTCGGTGGTGCTGCCCGACGGCCCCGACCCGTTCCGGCGCTCGTCGCTGTCCGCGGTGCGCCGCGTGCTCACCGAGCTGTGCGCCGGCGGCGCCTGCCGCGCCGCCACGCCCAGCGTCGGCCGCGACCTCGCGGCGCTGGCCCGGCGGCTGCGCCGCGGCGCGCTGCGCGGCACCGTCATCGACGGGCGCGGGCGCCGCAACCGGGCGTCGATCCGCCAGGCCGGGCTGTTCAGCGTGCTGCTCGCCGGCGACCTCAACCCGACGCTGCGCGCGGAGCTGCCGGGCGCGATGCGCGCGGCGCTGCGCGGCGACCGGGCGCCGCTGCTGCGCCTCAGCGCCCGCTCGTCGGGCCTGGACAACGGCGCGCAGTCCGCGGTCGCCGACAGCGACGCGCTGTTCCTCGCGACGACCTGCGAGGAGACCGCGTTCGCGTGGACGCGCGGCGCGTCGGTGCAGCAGCGCGCGCAGGAGATCGACGCGGTCGCGCGCACGATCCCGGCCGCCGCGCTCGGCCCGTTCTCGTCGAGCATCGCGGTCCAGGGCGGCGTCATCCCGCTGTGCGTGGGCTGGCCGGTCGCCTCCCCGGCGCCCGCCGCGCCCGGCGCGCTGCCGCAGGTCCGCACGCTCGTGCTCGACGGCCGGATGGACCTGCGCACGCCCGTCGAGGACGCCCAGCGGGTCGCCGCGCTGATCCCGGGCGCGCAGGTCGTCGACGTGCCGTTCACGGGCCACTCCGTGCTGGGCAGCGACTTCTCGGACTGCTCGAAGAACGCGGTGGCGGCGTTCTTCGGCGGCGGCTCCGCGGCCCCGTGCGGCGCCGTCGAGAACTCCTTCTCCCCCACCCCGCGGCCGCCGACGCGGCTGCGCGACCTCGCCGGGCGCGACAAGCGCCGCGCCGCGGCGGCGGCCACCGTGCTCGACGCGCGCCGCCAGGTCATCGGCGAGGCGCTGGCCGTCGGGCGCGTGCCGGGCCGCGTGGGCGGCCTGCGCGGCGGCTACGTGACGACGCCGGGCGGCGGCTTCCGCCTCGTCCGCTACGAGTACGTGCCCGGCGTGACGGTCACCGGGACGGCGACCGCGCGCGGCGCGGGCAGCTTCCGCCTCGGCGGCCGCGCGGGCCTGCGCGGGTCGGTGCGCCTCAGCGCCGCGGCGGGCGGCCCGGGGCTGCCGACGCCGGCCGAGGTGGCCCGGTTGCCGCGCCAGTAGACGTGGGAGCCTGAGGGCATGGCCAACGCCCTCGCGCACGAGACCTCGCCGTATCTCCAGCAGCACCGCGACAACCCGGTCGACTGGCTGCCGTGGGGCGAGCAGGCGCTGCGCCGCGCGCGCGAGGAGGACAAGCCGCTGCTGGTGTCGATCGGCTACTCGGCCTGCCACTGGTGCCACGTCATGGAGCGCGAGTCCTTCGAGGACCCGGAGACGGCCGCGCTGATGAACGAGCACTTCGTCTGCGTGAAGGTCGACCGCGAGGAGCGCCCGGACGTCGACGCGATCTACATGGAGGCCGTGCAGGCGATGACCGGCCACGGAGGCTGGCCGCTGAACGTCTTCGCCACGCCCGAGCAGGTCCCGTTCTACGGCGGCACGTACTTCCCGCCGGCACCGCGCCACGGGATGCCGGCGTGGCGGGCGGTGCTGGCCGCGGTCGCCGAGACGTGGGCGACCAGGCGCGACGAGATCCGCGCCCAGGGCGACCGGATGGCCGAGCGGCTGTCGCTGAGCGCGGCGCTGCGGCCGACCGGGCGCGACCTCGACGCGGCCGTGCTCGACGACGCGGTGCGCAACCTGCGCGCGAGCTTCGACACGGAGTGGGCGGGGTTCGGCGGCGCCCCGAAGTTCCCGCCGTCCTCGGCGTTGCTGTTCCTGCTGGACCGCGCGGCCCGCGGCGGCGACTGGGCGCAGGCGGCGGGCGAGATGGCGCTGGCCACGCTGCGCGCGATGGCGTCGGGCGGCATCCACGACCAGGTCGGCGGCGGCTTCGCCCGGTACGCGGTCGACCGCACGTGGACCGTTCCGCACTTCGAGAAGATGCTCTACGACAACGCGCTCCTCGCGCGCGCGTACCTTCGCGGGTTCCAGCTCTCCGGCGACGCGGAGCTGCGCGCGGTCTGCGAGGACGTGCTGGCGTTCGCCGCCCGCGAGCTGCGCGGCTCCGAGGGCGGCTTCCTCTGCGCCCTGGACGCCGACAGCGAGGGCGTCGAGGGGAGGTTCTACGTCTGGACCGTCGCCGAGCTTCGCGACGTGCTCGGTGACGACGCCGGCGCGGCGATCGCCTGGTTCGGCGCCACCGAGGCCGGGAACTTCGAGGGCGCCAACGTGCTCGAGGGCCGCGGGCCGCGGCCGCCGGCCGAGCAGCGCGAGCGGATCCGCGCGGCGCTGCTGGAGGCCCGGGCGCGCCGCGTCCGGCCCGGGCTCGACGACAAGCGGCTGACCGCCTGGAACGGGCTGATGATCCAGGCCTTCGCGGAGGCCGGCGCCGTGCTCGGCCGTGAGGACCTCCTCGCCGTCGCCCGCGACGCCGCCGGGTTCGTCCTCGCCGAGCTGCGCGACGAGCGCGGCCGGCTGCTGCGCACGTGGAAGGACGGGCGCGCGCGGCTCAACGGCTACCTCGAGGACCACGCGTTCCTGCTCGAGGCGCTGCTGGCGCTCTACGAGGCGACCTTCGAGCCGCGGTGGTTCGCCGCCGCGCGCGAGACCGCCGACGCGATCCTCGAGCACTTCGCCGACCCCGCGCACGGGGGCTTCTTCGCGACCTCCGACGACCACGAGCACCTCGTCGTGCGCCGCAAGGACCTCGAGGACCACCCGATCCCGTCGGGCTCGTCGAGCGCCGCGCTGGGCCTGCTGCGGCTGGCCGCGCTGACCGGCGACGCGCGCTACGAGGAGGCCGCCGCGTCGCACCTGCGGCTGGTGGGCGACCTGCTCGGGCGCCACCCGCAGGCCTTCGCCCACGCGCTGCAGGCGCTGGACCACCTGCTCGCGACGCCGCGCGAGGTCGCCCTGGCCGGCGACCCCGAGGGCGTCGCGGCGCTCGCCGCCGTGGTGCGCGAGGAGCTCCGCCCCGGGCTCGTGCTCGCGGGGCCGCCCGGCGACGGCGTCCCGCTGATGGAGGGCCGCCAGCCCGTCGGCGGCCGCGCGGCGGCCTACGTCTGCGAGCGCTTCGCCTGCCGGATGCCGGTCACGGAACCTTCACAGGTGCGAGAACTGCTGGCGCACCCTCGCTCGTAGTCTCTGGCGATGGCCAGGCTCCTCACCCTCCCCGCCGGGCGTCGCGCCAAGTGGGTCGTGTTCGCCGCGTGGTGGATCGCGATCATCGGCATCGTCGCCTTCCAGCTCCCCACGAAGTTCAGCGAGGCCGAGAAGAACGAGAGCAAGTCGTTCCTGCCGGGCGACGCCGAGTCCACCAAGGCGCTCGAGATCACCGAGGCGCTGCAGAAGGGCGACCGCGCGCCGACGATCATCGTCTACCGCCGCGCCGGCGGCCTGACCGGGGCCGACAAGGCGCGCATCCGCGCCGACCTGCGCGAGCTCAACGCGCTGCGCTTCCCGCAGGCGACCGACTTCGGCAACCCGCAGGGCGCCGACCGCCCGGAGCCCTTCCAGCTCTCGCGCGACGGCACGACCGCGCTGATCGCCAACACGATCAAGGGCAACGGCGAGAGCGAGACGATCATCGACCCCGTCGAGCGCTACCGCGAGCTGGTCAGCGACCCCGGCGGCGGGCTCGAGGTCAAGGTCGCGGGGCCGGCCGGCATCAGCGCCGACGCGATCAAGGTCTTCGAGAACATCAACGGCACGCTGATCGCGGCGGCCGGCGGGCTGGTGCTGCTCCTGCTGATCATCATCTACCGCAGCCCGTTCTTCTGGTTCTTCCCGCTGCTGGCGGTGATCTTCGCCGAGATCACCTCGCGCGGCGCGGGGTACTTCCTCACGCAGGCCGGCGTCACGGTCAACGGCCAGTCCTCCTCGATCCTCTCCGTGCTCGTCCTCGGCGCCGGCACGGACTACGCGCTGCTGCTCGTCGCCCGCTACCGGGAGGAGCTGCGACGAGAACCCGACAAGCACGTGGCGATGCAGCACGCCCTGGCCAACGCCGGGCCGGCGATCGTCGCCTCGGCGCTGACGGTCTCGATCGCGCTGCTGGCGCTCACGCTGGCCAAGGTCAACGGCACCGCGGGCCTCGGCCCGACGGGCGCCCTGGGCATCCTCGTGGCGCTCGTCTCGATGATGACCTTCCTGCCCGCGCTGCTGGTCATCGTCGGGCGCCGGCCCTTCTGGCCCTACATCCCCCACGTGGGCGACACCGGCGTCGACGAGACGCACGGCGCGTGGCGCCGGATCGGCCAGTGGGTGGCGGGCAAGCCGCGCAAGGTGTGGATCGGCACCGCGCTCGGCCTGGCGGTGTGCGCGCTGGGCCTGCTGAACTTCAGCACCGGCCTGACGCAGTCCAACTCGTTCCGCGACGACGTCGAGTCGATCCAGGGCCAGGACCTCATCGCGCAGGCGTTCCCGGCCGGCGCCAGCGCGCCGACCGACGTGGTCGTCCGCGACCCGGCGAAGGTGGAGGCGGTGCGCGAGGCCGTCGGGCGGGTGCCGGGCGTGGCCGAGGTCACGACGACGCCCAACCGCGGGCCCCAGGGCATCCAGCTGGCGGCGTTCCTGGAGGTCGACCCGTACTCGACCGAGGCCTACGACCTGATCCCTGACCTGCGCAAGGCCGCCAGGGAGGCCGACCCCTCGGCGCTGGTCGGCGGGTTCACGGCGGTCGAGTACGACCTGCGCCAGGCCTCGGTGCGCGACACGAAGCTGCTCGTGCCGCTGACGCTGCTGATCGTCTTCACGATCCTGGTGGTCCTGCTGCGGGCGGTGCTGGCGCCGCTGCTGCTGATCGCGACGGTGGTGCTGAGCTTCCTCGCCGCGCTGGGCGTCAGCGCCGTGGTCTACGACGTGGTCTTCGGCTTCCCCGGATCGGACCCGTCGCTGCCGCTGTTCGCCTTCATCTTCCTGGTGGCGCTGGGGGTCGACTACAACATCTTCCTCATGGCGCGCGTGCGCGAGGAGGCGCAGAAGCACGGCACGCGGCCGGGCATGCTGCGGGCGCTGGCGGTGACCGGCGGCGTGATCACCTCGGCCGGCATCGTGCTGGCCGGCACCTTCGCGGTGCTCGCGGTGCTGCCGCTGACGTTCCTGACCGAGATCGGGTTCGCGATCGCCTTCGGCGTGCTGCTCGACACGTTCATCGTGCGCTCGGTGCTCGTCCCCGCGCTCGTGCTCGACATCGGGCCGCGCGTGTGGTGGCCGTCCAAGCTGGCGCTCGAGGAGGATCACGAGGAGTCGGACCTCGAACAGGTTCGACATCGCACCGGGGCCCTGTCAGGCACCTAGGGCATAGGGTGGGCCGCGATGCGCTTCGAGCTCTCCGCCGCTGCAGGGGCGGCCACCAGCCTCCTCGCCCTGCCCATGGCCGCCCAGGCCGGGACCATCACGCTGGACCGCAGCTGCTACGTGGAGGAGACCGCCATGGTCGTCACGGGCAGCGGCTTCCGGCCGGGGTCGGACGTGACGCTGTCCGGTGACGGCGCCTTCGCCACCGTCACCGCCGACGCCAACGGCGCCTTCCAGGCGCCGGTCAAGGTCCCGATCAACCCGACCATCGGCGCGGCGAAGTCCGACCTGCGGACCTACACGCTCGAGGCGCAGGACTTCGGCGACGCCACGCAGACGACGTCGGCCCAGTACCAGGTGACGAACTTCGCGGTCGAGGGCCCCAGGGGCGTGCGCAGCCCGCGCAAGAAGGGCACCTGGCGCTTCGCGGGCTGGCCCGCCGGCAAGGCGATCTACGGCCACTTCCGGTTCAAGGGCAAGACCTACCGCAACTACCGCTTCGGCACGCCCAAGGGCCCGTGCGGCCTGCTGTCGGCCAAGGCGCCGCTGCTCCCCGCCCGCCTGCGCTACGGCACGTGGAGGCTGCAGGTCGACCAGCGCAAGTCCTACCGGTCGACCACGCGACCGGCGTACCGCAACAAGATCACGATCTTCAAGACCTTCCGCTAGGAGAGGCCCCTAGGCCGCGTCGGCGAGGCTGCCCAGCTCGGGCTGGGCGGCCAGCAGCGCGCGCAGCGCCGACGCCCCGACCGGGCGCGAGTACAGGTAGCCCTGGCCGTAGGGCGAGCGCATGGCGCGCAGCTCGGCGGCCTGGGCGACCTCCTCGATGCCCTCGGCGACGACCTGCAGGTTGAGGCTGGCGCCGAGGTTGACGATCCCCGCGACGAGCTTGGCCTTCTCGGGCCGGCGGTGCAGGTCGTCGATGAACGACTTGTCGATCTTCAGCAGGTCCACCGGGAACTGCTGCAGGTAGGAGAGCACCGAGTACCCGGTGCCGAAGTCGTCGACGGCGAGGCGCAGGCCCAGCGCCTTGAGGCGCTCGAGCTGGCCCATGATCTCCTCGCGGTCGTCGACCAGCAGCGTCTCGGTGAGCTCGAGCACGAGCTGCTCGGCGGGCAGGCCGGTCTCGGCCAGCACGGCGGCGACCGCGGCGGGGAAGGCGGGATCCTGCAGCTGCTTGGTGGAGACGTTGACGCTGACGTGCAGCGGCGCCGGCCCGACGCGCTCCTCGTTGATCGCGTGGACCTCGGCGCACGCGACGCGAAGCACGTGCAGCCCGAGGCCGACGATCGTGCCGGTCTCCTCGGCCAGGCCGATGAACTGCACCGGGCCGAGGCGACCGCGGGTCGGGTGGTTCCAGCGCACGAGCGCCTCGACGCCGGCCACGCGGCCCGCCCCGAGGTCGACGATCGGCTGGTAGTCGACCTCGAGCTGGCCGGCGGCGACCGCGTTGCGCAGCTCGCTGCTGAGCTCGAGGCGCTCGAGCACCCGCAGGTGCATCTCCTCCTCGAAGACCGCGACGCCGCGCTTGCCGTGGGCCTTCGCGCTGTACATCGCGACGTCGGCGTTGCGCAGGACCTCCTCGACGCCGGTGCGGCCGTCGGCCAGCGCGACGCCGATCGACGCGCCGAAGGTCAGCGTGCGGCCGTCGAGCTCCAGCGGCGCGGCCAGGGCGGCCTGCAGCCGGCCGGCGACCTCGCGCGCGCCGGCGGCGTCGCCGACGTCGTGCAGCAGGATCGCGAACTCGTCGCCCCCGAGCCGGGCCGCCGTGTCGACCGCCCGCAGCGCGCCGGCGACGCGCTCGGCGACCGTGCGCAGCACCTGGTCGCCGACGCCGTGGCCGAGGCTGTCGTTGATGGTCTTGAAGTCGTCGAGGTCGAGGAAGAGGACGGCGGCCGGCGGGCCGTCGCGGCGGGCGCGGGCCAGCGCGTGACCGAGGCGGTCCTCGAAGAGCGCGCGGTTGGCCAGGCCGGTCAGGTTGTCGTGGAAGGCCTGGTGGCGCAGCCGGTCCTCCAGCGCCTTGCGCTGGGAGACGTCGCGCATGCTCAGGACGATGCCCTCGACGGCCGGGTCGTCGCAGCGGTCGGCGGCGACGGCCTCGACGTGGCGCCAGCCGCCGTCGGCGTGGCGCAGGCGGAAGGCGTGGGAGCACTTGGGCGCGATCACCCGGTCGCTCGCGCGGCGCACGGCGGCGGCGTCGTCGGGATGGGCCAGCTCGGCGAGCGGGCGGCCGACGACATCGTCGGCCGAGCGGCCGAGCATGCGCCGGATCGACGGCGCCTGCCAGCGGATCGTGCCGTCGCCCGGCGCGATCACGGCGACGACGTCGGTGGAGTGCTCGACGAGCGCGCCGACGCGGCGCTCGCTGCGCTGCTCGGCCTCCACGACACCGGCGCGGCGGCGCACGCGCGCCAGCTGCATGCCGAGCAGGAGCAGCAGGGCCAGGCCGGCGCCCAGCGAGCCGAGGATGAAGGCGTCGGCGCGGCGGCTGGCGTCCTCGGCGACGCGCTCCTGTCGGACCGCGGCCCGTTGGGTCTCCGCGTCGAGCCCGCGCACGGCCGTGGCGAAGCCGTCGTCGCGGACGCGCACGTTGCCGCCGGCGCGCAGGGCGATCGTGCGCATGCCCGCGGCGTAGACGCCGGCGACGTGGCGCTCCAGGCGGTCGGCCTGCGCGCCCGGCTCGATGGCCCGCAGCGCGCGCAGCGTGCGCAGCAGCTCGCCGTAGATGCGCAGGCCCTGGGCGATCTGGGGCGGCGACACGCGCGACGGCGGCGTGGTCGACGCGAGCATGTCCGCCCGCGCGTGCTCGCGGAAGGCGCTGAG
>JACRMD010000284.1 GCA_016215085.1 Solirubrobacterales bacterium
GCCACCGGCGGGCTCACCGGCCGCACGGTCTCGGCGACGGCGTCGGTCGTGCCCTGCACCGCGCCGCCGACGACGGTGGCCGGCTGCCGGACGGCCTGGCCCGGCGTGGCGGGCGCGGGCGGCGTCGCGGGCTGCGGGCTGCCGCCGCCCGTGCTCGCGGCCGGCGCGCTGCCGCCGCCGGTGACGGTCGTGGCAGGCGTGGTGTCCGTGAAGGTCGGGGTGCCGCGGCGCGTGCCGGTGCGCCCGGCGCCGTGGCGGGTCGCGCGGCGGGTGGTCAGGCGGGTGCGACGGCCGGCCGCTGCGGCGCGGGACGCGGTGGCGCGCGGGAGGACGATCGGCGCGCGGGCGTCGTCCGGGACCGAGCGCGGGCGCTGCGGGGCGGCGGCGCCGGCGGTCAGCGCGATGCCGCGCGCCGAGGGGTCCTCCTGGATCCCCGACCCGGGCAGCCCCTTGAAGGCGAGGATCGCGCTGACGGCGAGGAGGGCGAGCGTTCCGGCGGCGACGAGCGACATCGACGCGCCCAGGCTCCCCAGCAGTGCCCGGGTGGTGTGCATCAGGGTCGCATCGGCGTGACGACGCGCCACCTTGAGGGGCAATGCGTCCGCGCCCGGACTCAGCCGCCGCGCCGCCCTGGGTTGTCGGGGCCCGCGACGGTCGCGTTCGGGCGCTGGTCGGCGTCGCGGCGGACGATCGGCACGGCCTCGTCGGTGCGGACCACGAGGCACAGGTGGCGGCGCGGGTCGTTGCCCGGGAAGCACGTGCGGTAGACGTCGGGCCCCTGCTTCCAGGTGTCGGCGAGCATGAGCCCCGCCTGGTACTCCGCCGGCGCGTGGTGGGCGACCCACTTGCGCGCGGCCGCAAGCTGCACGTCGAAGTCCCGCTCCTGCGCCCGCACCGCCGGGCGGTGGACCAGCCCCCCGGCGAGCAGCACCAGCGTCATCGCGACCAGCCCGGTCGTGCCCGCGCGGTCGTTGGCGACGACCTTCGGCAGCCCGGGCTCGCGCCGGCGCAGCACCCAGCCGGCGAGCGGGGCGACCACGGCGACCACGAGGAGGTTCAGGAAGCCCGCGAGCAGCACCGCCGGCACGAGGTCCGAGCCCTCGCCCGCGAACGGCAGGACGGACAGGACGACCGCGTCGACGACGGTGAGCACGGCGAACGCCGGCCACTGCCAGGCGCCGCGCAGCCGCCAGCGCAGCCGCGAGCGCCACATCGGGAGCGCCTCGTGATCGGCCATCCACGGCCAGTGTGGCACGGAGCGGGCGCCCGGACGCGCCGTGCCGCCGGGCGCGCGCTAGGTGTAGATCGCAGGAGCGTTGTTCTGTCCGGGTCTCCTCGGAGGCTGCGGGTTGCGAGGCCTGCAACCTGTCCGAGGAGAGCCCGGAGTGACATTGCACAAGAACGCTAGGACGTGTCCGGCGAGCCGGCTGTTGTTGGCGCGGCGGGTGTGTGAGCAGGGCTGGTCGCTGAGGGCGGCGGCCGAGGCCGCCGGCATCAGCGACGTCGCCGCGCGGCGGTGGGTGCGC
The DNA here is from genome assembly GCA_016215085.1 of Solirubrobacterales bacterium. Taxonomy (GTDB): domain Bacteria; phylum Actinomycetota; class Thermoleophilia; order Solirubrobacterales; family Solirubrobacteraceae; genus Baekduia. The sequence continues at coordinate 1,527 of JACRMD010000284.1, forward strand.
CGCTATCGCGGCGGCGATCATGAGTTGCTGGACCGCTCCTCGGCGCCCAAGCGGATCCCGGGCAAGACCTCGGCCGAGCGCGAGGACGCGATCTGCTCGCTGCGCGAGCTGCGGATGACCGCCGCACAGATCGCCGAGGTCTTGGGGATGGCGCACTCGACCGTCTCGGCGGTCCTCAAGCGCCGCGGCCTGGGACGTCTGCCCCGGCTGATCGACGAGCCCGACAACCGCTACGAGCGGCCGCTGCCGGGTGAGCTCGGCCATGTCGATGTCAAGAAGCTCGGCGCCTTTGACGCCGTCGGCCATCACGTCACCGGCGATCGCAGCAGGCGCTCCCGGGGCGCGGGCTGGGAGTTCGTGCACGTCTTCGTCGACGACTGCACCCGCCTGGCCTACGTCGAGGTGCTGGCCGACGAACGCGCCGACACGGTCTGCGGCTTTTTGGAACGCGCCGTCGGCTGGTTCGCTGAGCGCGGCGTGATCATCCAGCGCGTGATGACCGACAACGGCAACGGCTATCGCTCGCATCTGCACGCCGAGCTGTGCGCGCGGCTGGGCATCAAGCACCTGTTCACCGAGCCCTACCGGCCGCGCACCAACGGCAAAGCCGAGCGCTTCATCCGCACGCTGACCGAGGGCTGGGCCTACGGCGCCGTCTATGACACCAGCCACCAGCGACGCCTCGCCCTACCCGCCTTCATGGACTACTACAACTACAACCGCCCGCACCGGGCGCTGAACGGGCACACACCCGCCCAGCGCCTGGCCGAACGCAACAACGCTGCTGGCGCCTACAGTGCGTCGCCAGCGGGCCCAGGTCCTTGACGTCGTCGACGCTCATGTCGAGGCCCTCGGCGACGCGGTGGCCCAGCTCGTCCTCGGCCATGAACAGGTGCCAGAGCATTCGCTCCTGGATCGGCCGCACGCACTGGCTCAGGTTGCCGATCCAGTTGGCGACGAGCTCGTCCTTCTCCCAGTCCTCGGAGAGCAGGTAGCGCTCGCCGGCCTGCTGGTAGTCGTTCGTGCGCGGGATGCGCCTGCGGGTGAGGCGGCCCTCGATGACCGGGCCCTGCTCGTCGTGGGCCGGCTTGGGCGCCTCCTGGAGGCCGCCGGTGATCGACGGCTCGTAGTTGACGCTCGGGTTCTCGCCGGTCTGGTCGACGTGGTAGGTCATCGCGCCGTCGCGCTGGTTGGTCGCGACCCTCGCGCTCTTGGGCTGGTTGACCGGCAGCTGCAGGTAGTTGGGCCCGACGCGGTGGCGCTGCGTGTCGCTGTAGCTGAACGTGCGCCCGACGAGCATCTTGTCGTCGGAGAAGTCCAGGCCGTCGACGAGCACGCCCGTGCCGAACGCGATCTGCTCGCTCTCGGCGAAGAAGTTGCCGGGCTTGCGGTCCAGCGTCATGGTGCCGACGTGCAGGACCGGGAAGTCGTTCTCGGGCCAGACCTTCGTGTCGTCCAGCGGGTCCCAGTCGAGCTCCGGGTGGTCGTGGTCGTCCATCATCTGGACGCACAGGTCCCACTGCGGGAAGTCGCCGTTGTCGATGGCGTCGTAGAGGTCCTTCGTGTGGCAGCCGAGCTCCTTGCCCTGCATCACCGCGGCGTCGGCCTCGGTCCAGCTCCTGACGCCCTGCCGGGGCAGCCAGTGGTACTTGATGAGCTTGGTGTCGCCGGCCTCGTTGACCCACTTGTAGGTGTTGACGCCGAAGCCCTGCATGTGGCGGTAGCTCGCCGGGATGCCGCGCGGGCTGAGGACCAGGTTGAACATGTGGATCGACTCCGGCGTCTGGGACGCGAAGTCGAAGACCCGGTTGGCGACCTGGCGCTCGAACGTGACGGGGTCGGGCTTCTGCGAGTGGATGAAGTCGGGGAACTTGATCGCGTCGCGGATGAAGAACACGCCGAGGTTGTTGCCGACGAGGTCCCAGTTGCCGTCCTCGGTGTAGAACTTGACGGCGAAGCCGCGCGGGTCGCGCACGGCCTCGGAGGAGTCGCGGCCGCCGGCGACGGTGGAGAAGCGCAGCGCGACCTCGGTGCGCTTGCCGGCCTCCTGGAAGAGCTTGGCGCGGGTGTACTTCGAGATCGGCTCGTCGCCGACCCTGCCGGTCGCCTCGAAGTGGCCGAACGCGGTGGCGCCGCGGGCGTGCACGACGCGTTCGGGCACGCGCTCGCGATCGAAGTGGCTGATCTTCTCGAGGAACTGGTAGTTCTCGAGCGTCGCCGGTCCCCGGGCGCCGACGGTGCGCTGGTTCTGGTTGTCGTAGACCGGGTGGCCCTGGCGGTCGGTCAGGTTCGCGGCATCGCTCATGGCGCGGGACGCTATCAGCGATCCACTACGAGAAACGAGCGATTCCAGAAACGGACTCAGGTCACCCGGACGCGGCGGGTGACCACGACGGCGTTGCCGGCCGCGTCGCTGACCGTGAGCCGGACGACGGGACGCAGGCGGCGGTTGCGCACGCGCTTGGCGAGCTTGCGGGCGGGCTTGAGCACGAGCGTGCGCGTGCCCGTCCCGAGGCCGAGCCGGGCCGTGCCCAGCGAGAGCTCGCCGACGGCGCTCGCGAAGCCCGTGCGCCCTGACGGGGACACCCGCGCGAGGAGCTCGCCGTCCACCCGGGCGGGCTCGTCGACGGTGACCGCCAGGCGCACGCCGTTGCGGCGGAA
>JACRMD010000285.1 GCA_016215085.1 Solirubrobacterales bacterium
GCGGCGCCGAGCACGGCAAGCCGGCGCCGCTCGCCGTCGGTCGGCTCGCGCCCGGCCCGGCCCGCGAGCCGCAACGGCACGAGGGCCCGCCGCAGCCGCGACGGCAGCGTCGCCTCCTCGAGCGCGCCGAGCGCCTCCCAGGCGCCCCACACGCCGAGCGCCGCGGCGAGCGCGGCGAAGAGCGGCGCGCTCACGCGCCGACCTCCGCGCGAGAGCCGGCGGCTTCGTGATGCCGCAGCGGCGCGCTCACGCCGCGGCCTCGAGGCGGGCGGCCAGCTGGTCGCTCAGCGCCGCACGCCAGCGCGGGCGGTCGTCGCGGACCGTGTACACGTCGCGGGCGGCCGGGCCGCCGGCCACCCGGACGACCTCGCTGACCGCGACCACGCGGCGGCGGCCGTCGGGCAGGCGCGACTGGTGGACGACGAGGTCGAGCGCATCGGCGACCTGCTCCCGGATCGCCGCGTGCGGGAGGTCGACGTCGGCCATCAGCGCGAGCGTCTCCAGCCGGCGCAGCGCCTCCGCGGGCGAGCCGGCGTGGACGGTCGACAGCGAGCCGTCGTGGCCGGTGGTCATCGCCGCGAGCATGTCCAGGGCCTCGGCGCCGCGGACCTCCCCCACCACGATCCGGTCGGGCCGCATGCGCAGCGCGTTGCGGACGAGCCGGCGGATCGTGACCTCGCCCCTCCCCTCCACGTTCGGCGGCCGCGCCTCGAGCCGGACGACGTGGGGCTGTTGGAGGCGCAGCTCGGCGGTGTCCTCGATCGTCACGATGCGCTCGCCTGCGGGCACGAACGCCGAGAGCGCGTTCAAGGTGGTGGTCTTGCCCGAGCCGGTGCCGCCGCTGACCAGCACGTTCAGCCGCGCGCGCACCGCGCGCGCGAGGAGCTCGCGCAGCGGCGGCGACCACGTGCCGTTGGCCAGCAGCGCGTCGGCGTCCAGCGCGCGGCGGCGGAAGCGGCGGATCGTCAGCAGCGGCCCGTCGACCGCGAGCGGCGGCAGCACGACGTTGACGCGCGAGCCGTCGGGCAGCCGCGCGTCGCACAGCGGCTCGGCCTCGTCGACGCGCCGGCCCAGCGGCGCCAGGATCCGCTCGATCGCGTGGCGCAGCTCGGCCTCGGAGGCGAACGCCGCGCCGGTGGGCGCCAGCCGCCCGCCGCGCTCGACCCACACCTCGCCCGCGCCGTTGACGAGCACCTCGTCGACGTCGCCGTCGGCCAGCAGCGGCTCGAGCGGGCCGAGGCCGAACGACCGCCGCGCGATCCGCGCGCACAGCTCCGCCCGCGTGGCCGCGTCGAGCAGGCCGGCCTCGCGGTCGACGAGCGCGGCGATGCGCCCCGGGAGCGCCCCGGCGCCCTCGCCCGCCTCGGCGAGCAGCCGGTCGCGCAACCGGCCGGCGAGGTCGTCGAGGGGATCGGGTGCGGCGTCCATGCCGCCTGCAGGGGCGGGCGACCGCGGGGTCGCCCCGGGGTGGTCCGGAGGCGGACGGCCTACCCGCGCGCGAGCGCGAGGCGGACGTGCTCCGCGAGCAGGCGGCCGGCGGGCGTCGTGCCGCCCGAGAGCGCGAGCAGGCCGACGCGGTGCGTGGGGACCGGCGGCGCGAGCTCGGCGACCGCGACCGCCGGGCCGGGCAGGTCGAGCCACGACGCGGGCACGGCGCTGACCCCGAGGCCGGCGTGGACGAGGAAGCGCACCGTCGCGGGATCGCCGACCTCGAACAGCGGCACCGGGGAGAAGCCGGCCGCGGCGCACGCGCCGCCGACCGCGTCGCGCAGCGCGGTGTGGCGCTCGGCGAGGATCAGCGGCGCGCCGCGGAGGTCCTCGATCGCGACCGTGCCGCGGTCGGCGAGCGGGTCGTCGAGCGGGACCAGCAGCCGCAGCGGCTCCTCGGCGAGCACGCTGACCTCGAGGTCGGCGGCGGCGTCGTCGCGGAGGCCGGTGACCGCGAGGTCGACCGCCCCGCGGCGCAGCAGGTCGACGACCTCGGCGGCCGAGCCCTGGCGCAGCGCGACCTGGAGGCCCGGGTGCGCGCGGTGGAACGCCGCCAGCGCCTCGGGCAGGCGCGGCGCGTCGGCGGCCGTCGCGGCGATCCGCGCCACGCCCCGCTCGGCCCCGGCGTGGCCGTCCATCGCCGCGCGCGCCTCGGCGACCTGCGCGAGGACCGCCTCGGCGCGGGCCGCGAGGTCGGCGCCCGCCTCGGTGAGCTCGACGCCGTGGGGCGTGCGCCGCAGGAGCAGGAGCCCGAGCTCCTCCTCCAGGCGCCGCACCTGCTGCGAGAGCGCCGACTGCGTGACGTAGACCTCCTCCGCCGCGCGGCGGAAGTGGCGGTGGCGTGCGACGGCGGCGAAGTACTCGAGCTGGCGGAGCTCCATGCGCGGCGGAGCCTAGTGGCGGCGCCGCCGCGCGCGGGAGCTAGGCCGGGATGCCCAGGACGCCGCCCAGGTCGCGCTCGAGGCGGCGCTTGGGCCGCGCGCCGATGAGGCGCTGGACCTCCTGGCCGTGGTGGAACACGGCCATCGTCGGCATCGAGAGCACGCTGAAGCGGGCGGCGGTCGCCTGCTCGGCGTCGACGTCGACCTTCACGAACTTCACGTCGGGGTGCTCGTCGGCGAGCTCCTGCAGGATCGGCGAGAGCGCGCGACACGGGCCGCACCAGGTCGCCCAGAAGTCGACCACCACAGGGCGGTCGGCCTCGAGGACCTCGGCGTCGAACGTCGCATCGGTGACAGCGGGGATCGGGGTCATGGCCGCATCGTGGAGCCCGCGGCGACCGCGGTCGAGTCGAATCCCTGATCGGCCCGATCAGCGCCGCGCAGCACGGCGACGAGCGTCCCCGCGCACAGCAGCGCGAACGCGCTGTAGGGGACGAGGTCCGCGGTCGCCTCGGCCACCGCGCCGCCGGCCCCCGCGCCCGTGACCATCCCGAGCGCCCACGCGAGGTTCACCAGCCCGAACGCCAGCCCCTGCGGCACCCCGGACGCCTCGGCGGCGTCGGAGAGCAGCGCCATCGCCGGCGCCCAGAACGTCCCGAGCGCGGCGGTCATCACCACCAGGAGCGCGGCGACGCCGAGCGCCGCCTCCGGCGCCTGGACGACCAACGACATCAGGGCGGCGCCGAGCAGGCCGGCGCGGATCGGCACCAGGCGCCCGCGGCGGTCCGACACGCGCCCGATGACCGGGCTGATGAGCGCCTCGACCGCCGCGGCGACCAGGAACATCGCGGCGACCGCGGCGTCCGACGCGCCGAGGTCGTCCATCCGCAGCGGGGCGAGCGTGTCGAGCACGCCGAAGCCCAGCGCGGGCAGGGCGACGAGCCACATGCCGGCGAGCACGCGGCGCGAGCGCAGGGCGTCGCGCAGCGGTGCCCCCGCCCCGGCCGCGCCGGCGTCGTGGGCCGGGGTGGCCAGCGCCCAGCCCGCGAGCGCCGCGGCCACGACGGCGACGGCGCCGAAGACCGGCTCGGTGCCCAGCGCGCCGGCGACCGCGCCCAGCACCGGACCGAAGAGCCCGCCGCCGATCGCCGCGCCCAGGGCCGCCCCGATCAGCTCGCCACGGCGCTCGGCCGGCGCCTCGGCGATCAGCCACGCCAGGCCGCCCGCCCACGAGCACGCGCCGCCGAGGCCCTGGACGAAGCGCGCCGCGTCGAGGAGCACGACGTCGTCGACGACGGCGAACGCGATGCTCGACGTGCCCAGCAGCGCGAGGCCGAGGAGCACCGCGCGGCGCGGGCCGAAGCGCACGGCGAACAGGCCGCTGGGGACGGCGCCGAGCAGCGTGCCGGCGGGATAGGCGGCCATGAGGATCCCGGCCGAGGCCTTGGAGAGGCCGAGTTCCTCCTCGAAGGTCGGCAGCAGCGGCGCGACGACGGCGTAGAACATCGTGTCGACGAAGACGATCGCGGCGACGAGGAGGAGCAGACGGCGCACCCCGCCCACCGTAGCCGCGCGGGAACGACGAGGGGCGGCCTCTCGGCCGCCCCTCGCAAGGTGCAGGTGTTCGCCTGTCGGCTACGGACGGATGGGGCTGGCCCAGTCCTCGTTGTCCTTGTAGTAGTCGAAGGGCGGGTACCGGTGGCAGGCCTGCGAGTAGACCGGCTTGCAGGGGTTGAACGGCTGCACGCGGTCGTCCTGCTGGTCGTGCGGGCCGGCCATGAGGTACGGGCCGGTCGAGATGTAGGTGGTGCACCAGCCGTTCGGCCGGTAGGCCTCGGCGGCGTTGGTGTAGCCGTCGTGGTCGATGTCGTCCGCGCCGTCCTTGACGCCGTCGCCGTCGGTGTCCGGGTCGACGAAGTTCATGCCGAGGTAGGCCGGGCCCGGGTAGGGCGACTCGACGTACTCGTCACCGCACTGCTTCTGCGCCCACTTGTCCCACCAGGTGGGCGAGCTCAGCGGCCCGTGCGTCTCGTCGTAGTTGGACAGGCCGTCGCCGTCGACGTCCTTCTCGTCGTCGGAGACCGTGCCGTCGCCGTCCTGGTCCATGCCGGCGAACGGGCCGGTCGGGGGCACGCGGCCGCCGGTCCACTGCGCGCCGTCGCTGTAGGTCAGGACCGACGGGGCGCCCGTCTTCAGCCAGGCCTTGTACTCCTCGGTCTGCGTGAGGGAGTCCTGGTCGAAGTCGAGGTCCGCGTCGCTCTTGTCCAGCGGGTTCGGGTACGGGCGCTTGCCCGGGTACGGCACCGCGGCGGAGTTGAGGTCCAGCGCGGACTTGTACTCGAAGTAGTCGCTGACGCCGTCGCGATCGGTGTCGTAGAGCAGCGGGTCGGTGCCGATCTGGGCCTCGAGGTCGTCGGGGATCTGGTCCCCGTCGTCGTCGCTGTCGTCGCGGTTGGCGATGTTGTCCTTGTCGACGTCCACCGTGCCGACGAGGCAGAAGCGCGAGTCGCTGTTCGGCACGCAGGCGTTCAGCGGGCCGTACTTGCGCTTGCCGAACGGCAGGGCGACCTCGGTCAGGTACTCCGTGAGGTTCGGGATGTCGTCGTGGTCGACGTCGTCCTGGTCGTCGCGGATCGTGTCGCCGTCGGAGTCGGCGTCGAGCCAGTCGAGGGTGTCGACCTTGGAGACCTCCAGCGGGCTGCCGCCGTCGGTGGCCGACTCGACGCAGTACCACGGCACCTGGTTGATGCCGGCGCACAGCGGCGTGTCCTGCTTGGACTGCTCGGCGGCCTTCTTGATGTAGGTGTCGGTGAAGATGCCGTAGTCCCAGTACAGCGCGGTGTCGGCGGGCCAGCCGGCGAGCATGTACCCGGCCGCGTTGTGGCTGCCGCGCATCTCGTCCTTGTTGGGGATGCCGTCGCCGTCGGCGTCGCGCTCGAAGTCCGAGAGGAAGCCGTTGCCGTCCTGGTCCATGTAGGCCAGCTCGTCGGGCACCTTGTAGCGGCCGGCCGAGGCCGGGTTGCCGCCGCTGTAGCTCAGCGGGACCTTGTTGCCGCCGAAGGTCGCCCAGGCCGTGTACTCGTCGAGGTTCGACAGGCCGTCGCCGTCGGAGTCGACCGCGCCGTCCTTGCCGTCCAGCGCGTTCGGGTAGCTGCGGCGCGTCGGGGCCGGCTTGGTCGAGCCGCCGTTGCGGTCGATGGCCGAGAACTGCTCCCAGCCGTCGGACATGCCGTCACCGTCGGTGTCGCGCTTGCAGGACTGCAGGCCCAGGCGCGCCTCCTCGGTGTCGGACAGGAGGTCGTTGTCGTCGTCGGCGTCCTTGCTGTTGCCGACGCCGTCGCCGTCGCAGTCGTCCGCGTCGCCGACGCCCGAGGCGCTCGGGCCGATCAGCGGGGAGACCTTCGTCGCGGAGTACTTCTTGCCGAACTTGGCGGTGAGGATCCGGACGCGGAAGCGGGTGTACTGCGGCTTGCCCTCCTTGACCAGCAGGAACGGCAGCAGCTTCGCCGGCAGCGTGATCGACAGCGACGTCTTCGTGGCCTTGTCGGCCTTGATGAAGATCGCGCGGCCGCCGTCGCGCTTGAGGATGACCGTGGTCTTCCCCTTGCCCGAGCGGAAGTTCTTGCCCTTGATGGACAAGGTGTCACCGATCCCCGCCTTCACCGGCGAGACCTTGCTCACCGACGGGTACGTGACCTTCGCCTTGGTCTTCTTGGCACCCATGGCGGCCGGCGCGAGCGTGAGCCCGGCGGCGGCGATGAGCAGGATCAGGATGCGCAGCGATCGGAGCATGGATGGGCCTCGCCCCGGGGTATCGGTCCGCGCGGCAGTGCCTTGAGGCGGCCCAGGAGCCCTGGACGGGTGGCCGAGCGGCCCGAGGTACGTCCACGGACGGACCCTCACGGCAGGTCCGAGCCCACCGTGGTGCCGGCCAAGCCGCGACGGCGGTCGCCGTCCGCACGGGGCAGGACGCGCAGCTCCCGGGCGAAGGACTGGGCCGCGGCGAGGTAGACCGCCTGGCGCGGCGTGACCCGCAGCGAGACGGCCACGCGCGGCCCGTCGCCGCCCCGCCAGGGCAGCCGGGCTGCGGAACGACGCTGCCGGGGCGAAGCGCGCGGGGACGCGGCGGATCGCGAGGCGCCGCGCGTCGAGGCGGGCGCCGGCCGGGAGGTCCCCGCGCGCGGTGACGACCGGCACGAGGTCGCCCACCTGGCGGCGCAGCGCCGCCTCGCGCCCCGCGACGTCGGAGGCGGCCAGCGCACCGAGGAGGAGGGCGAGGCCGAGCAGCAGCGCGGCGCGACGGCGGCGGCTCATGCGGCGGTCGGGGTGGTGGCGCGCGGGAGGACGACCGGCTCGAGCACGGCAGCGCGCGCGGCGGGCGCGGCGAGGACCGGCTCGGGCGCCGCCGCGGGGAGCTCCAGCACGACCGAGCCGCCCTCGGCCGTGAGGCGGCCGCCGTGGCGGGCGAGGATGCCCGAGGCGATGGCGAGCCCGCGGCCGCGGGTGCCGCGGCCGGCGCGCGGGCCGCGCACGACGTCGGCGACGGGCGCCGGCAGGCCGGGGCCGCCGTCGGCGACCTCGACCCGCACGCGGTCGCCCAGCGCGCGGGCGCGGACCTCGATGCGGCCTCCCCCGTGCTCG
>JACRMD010000286.1 GCA_016215085.1 Solirubrobacterales bacterium
GCCGCGCTCGCGCAGCGCCGCGATGACGCGCTCCTCGTAGCCGGCGAGCTTGAGGTCGACGTCGAGCTCGACGTCGGCGTAGGCGTCGGTGGCGAAGTGGTCCAGGCCCTCCTCGAGCGTGATCGCCCCGCCGCGCCGCAGCACCTTGTAGTCGTGGGCGAGGAAGAGGCGGCCGGTGCCGTCCACGTTCTCGGGCAGGACGTCGAACTCGATCATGTCGACGTCGTGCGCCAGCGCCGCCTCGAACGAGGCGATGGTGTTGCCGGGCGCGATGTGGTCGGCGCCCTTGTGGCCGATGCGGCGGACGGCGCGGGGGGTCACTTCTGGCATGTGGGGCACCAGTACGTCAGGCGGTTGTCGTCTCCCTGCCCCCGCTGGCGGATGCGGTCCTCGCCGCAGCGCGGGCACAGCACGCCCGCCTTGCCGTAGATCGCCTTGTAGCGCGACTGCATGCCGGTGCGCGCCGATTCCTGCATGCGCGGCCGCGCCTCGCGCAGGATGCGCAGCACCTCGTCGTCGGGCACCGTGCCCGCCGGCCGCCATGGGTCGACGCGGGCGAGGAAGCAGGACTCCACCTTCCACAGGTTGCCGATGCCCGCGACCGTGCGCTGGTCCAGCAGCGCGTCGCCGATCGGCCGCGTCGGGTCGTCCTCGCGCAGGCGGCGCAGCACCGTCTGCTCGTCGAAGTCGTCCTTGATGATGTCGGGGCCGAGCATCCGGATGCGGTGGTCGAAGCGGCGGCGGCTCTCGGTCAGGAGGTCGAGCACGGGGCCGTCGAACTGCACGACGTCGTGGCCGCGCGCGTGGAGCACCAGCCACGCCCGCCGCGGGCTGCGCCCCCATCGCCGGCCCTCCGCGTGCACCCGCCAGCTCCCGGTCATCCGCAGGTGCGAGTGGATGGTCAGGTCGCCCTCGAAGCGCAGGAACAGGTGCTTGCCGTGGGCCTCGACGGCCTCGACCGCGCGGCCCGCCAGCCGCTCGGGCCAGCGGTCCATGCGGAAGCGCGGGTGCGGGGTGCGCACCTCGTCGGGCACGCCGCCCAGCAGGACCGGGCGGATGCGGTTGGCGGCGTAGTGGATGGTGTCGCCCTCGGGCATGGCGGCTCTCCGAGGGTACGGTTCGGGCGTGCACGCCGACCTCGGGAGGATCGTCGGGAGCGACCACGTCGAGCGCGACGTCGTGGTCGCGGACGCCTCCGGGCTCGACGGCCGCGCCGCCGCGCTCGTGCGGCCGGCCACCGCGGAGCAGGTCGCCGAGGTCGTGACCTGGTGCTACGCGCGCGGCGTCGCGATGGTCCCGGTCGGCGGGCGCACGGGATACGCGGGCGGCTGCGTGCCGCTGCGCGAGTCGGTCGCGGTCGCGCTGGACCGGCTCGACCGCGTCCGCGCGCTGGACGCCGGGCTCTGGCGCATGGAGGCCGAGGCGGGCGTCACGACGGCGACCGTGGCGCGGCGGGCCCGGGAGGCCGGCCTGCTGTTCCCGCCGGACCCGGGCGCCGGGGAGTCCTCGCAGCTGGGCGGCAACGTCGCGACCAACGCGGGCGGCCCGCACGCCTTCAAGTACGGGGTGACGGGCGCGTGGGTGACGGGGCTGGAGGCCGTGCTGGCGCCGGGCGAGCTCGTCACGGTCGGCGGCCCGGTCCGCAAGGACGTCGCGGGCTACGACCTGCGGGCGCTGCTCGTCGGCTCGGAGGGCACGCTCGGGATCGTCACCGCGGCGCACCTGCGGCTCGTCCCCGCCCCCGAGCTCGCGCTGCCGGTGCTCGCGACGTACGCCACCGTCGCCGACGGCTGCGCGGCCATCGAGGCGGTGCTCTCCAGCGGCGTCGTGCCGGCGGCGATCGAGTACCTCGACCGGCGGGCGCTGGCCGCGTCGCCGCCGCCGCACGTGGGCGGCGAGACGCCGGCGATGGCGGTCGTCGTCGAGGTCGACGGCACCGAGGACGGCGCGCGGGCCGCGCAGGCCGAGGTGCGCGAGGCGCTCGAGGAGGCCGGCCCGCTGGACCTCGTGGTGATCGACGAGCCCGAGGTGCGGGCGTTCTGGCGCTGGCGCGAGGGCGTGTCGCTGGGCGTCCGCGCGGCGCGCGGCGAGAAGCTCTCCGAGGACGTCGCGGTGCCGGTCGACCGGCTCGGCGAGGCGATCGAGGGCGTGCTGGAGATCGGCGCGCGCCACGACCTCGAGGCGTGCTCCTGGGGGCACGCCGGCGACGGCAACCTCCACGCGACGTTCCTGCTCGACGCCGGCGACGAGCCGCAGCGCGCGCGGGCCGACGACGCCGCACAGGAGCTGTTCGCGCTGGCGCGCGAGCTCGGCGGGACGGTGACCGGCGAGCACGGCATCGGCGTGCTCAAGGACGGCCAGCTGCGCCACCAATGGGCGCCGGCGGCGGTCGAGGCCCACCGGGCGATCAAGCGCGCGCTCGACCCGCGCGACCTGTTCAACCCCGGCAAGAAGCTGCCCTAGGCGAGCGCCGGCCCGGCGAGGCCCCTCAGCCTCGCCGGGCCGCACGCTCCTTCAACGGCGCGCGGGATGACCTCCCGTGGTGGTGCGCACCGGAAGCAGGTCGACGCCGGCCGCGGCCAGGTGCGCGGCGACGTCGTCGGTCGTGGCGTGCGGGTCGCCGGCCAGCGCGGTCAGCCGCTCGGCGCCCGCCGGGTGCACGAGGCTCGA
>JACRMD010000287.1 GCA_016215085.1 Solirubrobacterales bacterium
GCGGCCCCCGGCGCCGCGCCGCGGCCGGCTCATGGCGGGCGGCCATCGCGGGCACCCCGCCACCATGTCCACGCTCACGCCCTCCAGCGACCTCGTCAGCCAGGCCGGCCGCGCGGCGCACGACCTCGGCCTCGCCGCCATCGTCGGCGGCAACCTCTTCGGCCGCATGGCGCTGCACCCGGCGGTCGAGCGCATCAGCGACCCCGCCGAGCGCGGCGAGGTGGTCAATGCGGCGTGGCGGCGCTACGGCACGGTCAACTCGCTCGGCCTCGCCGCGCTGACGGCCGGCTGGGCGGGCGCCCGCGCCGAGGAGGTCCGCGGGCGCGGGAGGCTCACCGCGCGCGAGCGCACGCTGGCCCGCGCCAAGGACGCGCTCGTCGGCACCGTGCTGGTCACCGGCCTGGCGACGGCGGCCGAGGGCATGCGCTTCGCCCGCCAGGCGCCGGGCGGCGCGGTTCCGCTGGCCGACAGCTCGCATCCGCTGCCCAGCACGCCCGCGCCGGCCGCGCGGCTCAAGCGCCGGCTCAACGTGCTCGGCGCCGTCGCGATCGGCGCGGAGGCCGCGCTGGTGGCCGTCAACGCCGCGCTCTCCCAGGAGGGCTTGCGCCGCTCGCCGCTGCGCCGCAGCGTGCGCCGCTGGGGCTGACGCCTACCGCCGCGCGTGCACCGCGCGCGGCGCGCGGGCGCTCGTGCCGACCGCGGCCCACGCCGTCGCCACCGCGCCGACGCGGTCGTGCACGCCGAGCTTGCCGAAGATCCGCTCGACGTGCTTGTGCACCGTCCGCGGGCTGATGTCGAGCTGCGCGGCGATCTCCGGCGTCGGCAGGCCGCGCACGACGCCCTGCATCACCTGCGCCTCGCGCGGCGTCAGGCCCAGCCCCTCCAGCAGCGCCGCGGAGATCCCGCGCGTGCCGGGCTCGAACAGCAGGACGTCCGGCTCGTCGCGGCGGGCCGGGAGCCGGCGCACGGCCAGCGGACGGGTGGCGTCGCCCAGCAGCAGCGGCAGCTGCGCCGAGTCCTCGCCGGCCAGCCACCGGGCGAGGACCTCCGGCACGCGCGCCCGCTCGCGCAGCTCCGCGCCGGCCGCGGCCGCCAGCGCCTCCCGTGCCGCCGCGCTGGCGAACACCACCTCGCCGAAGCGGTCGACGACCGCGACGGACTCGCCCACGTCGTCGAGGTGGCGCGCCAGCCCGGCCAGGACGGTCCGGGTGCGCTCGCGCAGCTCGGCGTTGCGGTAGGCCTGGATCATGTGGGGCCGGGCGAGGTTGAGCACCGCCCGGTCGCGCTCGCGGAAGTCGGTGCCGCCCCGGCTGAGGACGACGCCGATGACCAGCTGCGGCGGCGCCGGCAGCGCGACCGCGACCTGGTGCGCGATGCCCATCGGCTCGTAGAGCGACTTGTACAGGTCGAGCGCGACGAGCTGCTGCCGCGTCGTCACGTCGGAGAACCGGTACGCCCGGCCGTCGCGGGTGCGCTCGTAGTACCGGAGGATCGGGTTCTGCGTTCCGTGGCGCTCCCACGCCTCGTGCGCCGCCTCGGGCAGGTCGGGCCGCACGAGCGTCAGCCCCGGGCTGCCGTCGAGGGGCACCTCGTTGTAGGCGGAGTAGTCGGCGGGCACCAGTCCCGGCAGGGCGCCGACGAGCGCCTCGCGGAACTCGTCGAGGTCATCGGCGTGGTGGACCTCCCCGACGAGGTCGAGGACGGCGCGGACGTCGGCGGTGCGAAGGCTGCTCATCGATCCCCGGGGGCGACCATACGCACGTGTGCGTATTGCCACAAGACTGACCTTCGGCCGAGGATCGCCCTCGTGCCTGTTCCCGGTGGATCGGGGCGGCGAGCGCGACGGATGGCGGCGCTCGCGGCCATGACGACGACCCTTGCGGCCGTGCCCGCGGCGGCGGCGCGGCCGCCCTCGGTGCTGGTGAAGCTGCACCGTGGCGAGACCGCCGCGGCGGTGGCCGCGCGCCACCACCTGACCGTGCTGCGGCGCTTCCCCCAGATCGGCTGGGTCGAGCTCGGCGCCCGGCGCGGCCACGGCGCGAGGGCCGCGGCGAGCGCGCTGCGCGCCGACGCGGCCGTCCGCGCGACCGATGCCGTCGTCCCCGGGGAGGGGATCGGGTTCCACTTCACCCCGCGCGACCCGGTCTTCAACCAGCAGGTGACCTACAACGACGACGGCACGCAGGTGGCCTGGCACTTCGTCAAGCCCAACTTCCCGGTCGCGTGGGACGTCTCGACCGGCCGCGCCGACGTCCGCGTCGCGGTCATCGGCAGCGAGTTCGACACCGACAACCCCGACCTGAAGGAGAAGCTCCTCGAGCGCTACAACGCGGCCTCGGGGACGGCGGGCTACCACACCGGGTCGGTCAAGGCGACCGGCGGCGAGACGTTCCACGGCAGCCACACCAGCGGCCTGGTCGGCGCGCGCACCGACAACGGCATCGGCGTCGCCGGGGCCTGCTTCGACTGCGGGATCATGGCCATCAAGATCGGCGGAGCGCCGTCGGGCAACTTCGTCGACGCGTCGTTCCTGGGCGACGTGACCGAGGGGATCCTGTACGCCGCCGACCACGGCGCCTCGGTCATCAGCATGTCGCTGGGCGGCCCCCGGCCGCACGCGCCGCTGCAGGACGCCGTCAACTACGCCTCCGGCAAGGGCGTCGTGCTCGTGGCGTCGGCGGGCAACTCCCAGCAGAGCAACCCGGGCGTGCCGAACTACCCGGCGGCCTACGACCACGTCATCGGCGTCGGGGCCACCGACAAGGACGACAACATCGCCGAGTTCTCCACCAACGGCGCGTTCGTCGACGTCGCGGCGCCGGGCAAGCGCGTGCTGTCGACGACCGACCCCAACGACCCGCAGGTGCTCGGCTTCTTCGAGCCGGCCGGCCAGCCGCAGGCGGCGGTGGGGATCAAGTCCGGGACGTCGATGGCGGCGCCCATCGCCGCCGGCCTCGCCGGGCTGATGCGGACGATCCGCCCCGACCTCACGCCCGACGAGGTCGAGTCCCTCATGAAGAAGACCGCGCGCGACCTCGGCGCCGGCGGCCAGGACAACGTCTACGGCGCCGGGCGTATCGACGCCGGCGCGGCCATGCAGGCGGCCAAGGCCTACGTCCGCCCCGCGCCGCCCCCACCGCCGCCCGCGCCGCCGGCGCCCGCACCGGTGACGACGCCGCCGCCCGACCTCGTGGGGCCGAGCCTCACGGGCGGCAACCTGCGCATCGACGCCAACGCGCTCGCGGTGACGGTCGCGTGCCCCGCCGGCGAGGTCGCCTGCACGGGCGAGGTGGTCGCCAGCGCCCAGCGCCTGTCGACCGCGGCGGCGGCGTCGAGGGTCGCACTGGGGACCAGGTCCTTCAGCCTGAAGGGCGGCCAGTCCAAGCGCGTGCGGTTCACGCTGTCCAAGAAGGCCAGGAAGGCCATGCGGAAGTGGCGCCGGGCACGGCTCACGGTCACGGTCAAGGCGTCGGACTCCCTGGGCAACCGCCAGGTGACCCGCACGCGCAAGACGATCAGGCCGAAGAGCGCCCTGCGCTGATCGAACGGGGGTGAGGGCACCCGGGCGTACGGCCTTCCGCACTAGCCGGAAGCGCCGGCGCCCGGTACCCTCGTCGGCCTCATGCAGCACCTCCGCCGAGTAGCGAACGCCAGCGCCCCCTAGCGGCCCGCTGCGCGCGGGCGCGGCAGCTGGCCGTCCCCGCACCTGCTCGACTCACCTTCGGAGGTCCCCATGCTCCCCCTCGCCGACGCGATCCGCACGGCGCCCACCACCCGCCGGTTCCGGCCCGACCCGGTGCCCGCGATGGCGCTCGAGCGCGCGCTCGACCTCGCCCGCTACGCCCCGAGCGCGGGCAACCGCCAGCCGTGGCGCGTGGTCATCGTCGCCGACGCCGCCCGCCGGCGCGCGATCCGCGACGCCTACGTCCCGCACTGGGACGCCTACCTGCGCGAGACCGGCGCCGCGCAGGTCATCGCCCGCGACGAGCCGGCCGGCACCGCGCGGATGCTGCGCGCCGCCGACCGCTTCGCCCGCGAGCTCGACGCCGTGCCGGTGCACCTGGTCGTGGCCGGCGAGCGCGCGGGGCTGCACGCCGTCGACGACGCCGGCATGACCGCGGGCGCGTCCGTGTACCCGTTCGTGCAGAACCTGCTGCTGGCCCTCCGCGGCGAGGGGCTCGGCGCCGCGCTCGTGACGCTCGCCGCCCGCGCCGAGCCCGTGCTCCGCGAGCTGCTGGCGCTCCCCGGCGAGGTGGCGGTCGCCGGCCTCGTGGCGGTGGGCTTCCGCGAGAGCGACCGCTGGCCGGCGCTGCGGCGCGAGCCGGTCTCCGCGTTCGCCCACCGCGAGCAGTGGGGGGCGGGCTGGTGAGGGACATGGCCCCGCCGCCGCACCCGGCGCGCCGCCTCGCCGGCGTCGCGTCCTCGCCCGTGCGCGAGATCCTCGCGCTGACCCAGCGGCCGGGCGTCGTCTCGTTCGCCGGCGGCCTGCCCGCGCCCGAGCTCTTCGACGCCGCCGGCCTGCGCGACGCGTTCGCCGATGCGCTGGCCGACCGCGCCGCCGGGCGCAGCCTGCAGTACTCGACGACCGAGGGCGACCCCGCGCTGCGCGCCGCCGTGGCGGAGCGGCTCTCCCGCCGCGGCCTGCCGACCGAGCCGGGCGAGCTGCTGATCACCAGCGGCTCCCAGCAGGCGCTGACGCTCGTCGCCGCCGTCCTGCTCGAGCCGGGCGACGCGGTGCTTGTCGAGGAGCCGTCCTACCTCGCCGCGCTGCAGTGCTTCCAGCTCGCCGGCGCCCGCCTGATCTCGATCCCGTGCGACGACGACGGGCTGATCCCCGACGCCGTGCGCGACCTCGTCCGGGCCGAGCGCCCCAAGCTCCTGTACACCGTCCCGACCTTCCACAACCCGACGGGGCGGACGCTGCCCGAGGCCCGTCGCCGCGCGCTGGCCGAGGTCGCCGCGCGCGAGGGCCTGTGGCTGGTCGAGGACGACCCGTACGGCGAGCTGCGCTACCGCGGCGCGCCCGAGCCCGCGGTGGCGGCGCTGCCCGGCGCCGAGGACCGCACGATCGCGCTGTCGACGCTGTCGAAGGTGCTGGCGCCGGGGCTGCGGATCGGGTGGCTGCGGGCGCCCGCCACGCTGCGGCGCGCTCTGGCGGTCGCCAAGCAGGCCGCCGACCTGCACTCCTCGACCGTCGACCAGGCGGCGGCCGCGCGCTGGCTGGCGTCCAACGACCTCGACCTGCACGTCGCGCGGCTGCGCGCCGCGTACGGCGCGCGGCGCGACGCGCTGGTCGACGGCCTGCCCGACGCGCTGCCCGAGGGCTCGAGCTGGACGCGCCCCGACGGCGGCATGTTCGTCTGGGTGCGGCTGCCCGGCGGCTGGGACGCCGACGCCCTGCTGCAGGACGCGCTCACGCGCGACGTGGCGTTCGTCCCCGGCTGGCCGTTCTTCGCCGGCGAGCCCGACCGCGCCACGCTGCGGCTCAGCTTCACCGCCCACCCGCCCGCCGAGATCCTCGAGGGGCTCGAGCGGCTGCGCGCCACGGTCCGCGCCCGCGACCCGGCGTCCACGGTGCGCTGACCGTCGTGCGAAGCTGCGGGGGTGGAGCCCCTGGACGGCATCGCCGCGGCGGACGCGCACCTGGGGCGGGAGACGCCGCTGCCGCGGGCGCCGCTCCCGCTCGTGCGCTGGGTCGACGTGCTCGCGCTGGGGCCCGGCGCCGTCGAGGTCGCCTGGAGCCTGGACGACTCGCGGCCCGGCACGCCGGGCCGCCTGGCGCTCTACGCCGGCGCCGCGCCGCCGCCGGCGCGCGAGCTCGACGGCCTCACGGCGCCGCGGCCGGTGGAGGGCGGCCTCGTGCACCGCGAGGCGCCGCTCGAGCAGGCCCAGCCGTCGCTGCGCCCGGTCCAGGAGCTGGCGTGGGAGCGCGACGGGCTGCACCTGCGGCTCACCGCGCAGGGACCGTGGGCGCTGGAGGAGCTGCTCACCCTGGCCGCGAGCGTCGAGTAGGGTCGCGCGCCATGGACGTCTCCCGGGTCAGCCGCAACGAGTGGCTCGCCATGCTCGGCGGGCTGCTGCTCGCGATCGGCATCTTCCTCCCGTGGTACGGCACGGACGCCGGCAACCCCAACGCGAGCATCGACGGCGCGACCGGCACCGTCTCGTGCTGGGACGCGCACCCGATCCTGCGCTGGCTGCTGCTGGCCGCGGCGGCGGCGCCGTTCATCCTCACCTGGATCATCGTCCGCGGCCACAAGCTCTCGTGGCCGCGCGGCGAGATGACCGCCGTCGTGGCGATCGCCGCCGGCGGGCTCATCTTCTACAACGGCATCATCGACAAGCCCGGCGAGCCGTCGAGCGCGATCTCGCTGAAGTACGGGTGGATCGTCGCCCTGCTCGGCGCCGCGGTGATGTTCTTCGGCTCGGCCATCCGCGCCTCCGACGTCGAGCGCGCGCGCAAGCCACCGGGCACGATCTAGGCCCTGCGCATAGGCTCCGCGGCATGGAAGCGCACCTCGGAAGCCCTGATCGCAACCTCGCCCTCGAGCTCGTCCGGACGACGGAGGCGGCGGCGCTCGCGTCGGCCCGCATGGTCGGCCGCGGCGACAAGATCGGCGCCGACCAGGCGGCCGTGGACGCCATGCGCCACGTGCTCAGCACCGTCCGCATGGACGGCCTGGTCGTCATCGGCGAGGGCGAGAAGGACGAGGCGCCCATGCTCTACAACGGCGAGCACATCGGCAACGGCGAGCCGCCCGAGGTCGACATCGCCGTCGACCCGCTGGAGGGCACGACGCTCGCCGCCAAGGGCATGCCGAGCGCGCTGGCGGTCATCGCCATGGCCGAGCGCGGCACGATGTTCGACCCCGGCCCGTGCGTCTACATGGAGAAGATGGCCGGCGCCGAGGACATCGCCGACCTGCTCGACCTCGATCGCCCGGTGCCCAAGACGCTCGAGCTGATCGCCGAGCGCCGCGGCGTGGACATCGGCGACGTCATGGTGGTCATGCTCGAGCGCGAGCGCCACGACGAGACGCTGCAGGCGATCCGCGACGCCGGCGCACGCGTGCGCCTCATCGCCCACGGCGACGTCAGCGCCGCGATGCTCGCCGTCTCGGACCGCTCGGCGGTCGACATCCTGTGGGGCATCGGCGGCACGCCCGAGGGCGTCATCTCCGCGGCGGCGATCAAGTGCCTGGGCGGCGGGCTGGTCGGCAAGCTCTGGCCGCGCGACGACGAGGAGCGCCAGGCGGCGATCGACGGCGGCTACGACCTCGACCGCCAGCTCACCCAGGACGACCTCATCCGCAGCGACGACGCGTTCTTCGCCGCCACCGGCGTCACCGACGGCGACGTGCTGCAGGGCGTCCGCTACCGCGGCCACCGCGCCGCGACGACCGAGTCGCTGGTCATGCGCTCGCGCAGCGGCACCGTGCGCCGCATCCTCGCGACGCACGACCGCACCAAGCTGCGCGAGCTGGCCTCCGAGCGCTACGGCTAGGCGGCGTCAGCGGTCGTGGGCGGGCATGCGCAGCGGGATGCGCGCCCGCAGCGTCGTGCCGGCGCCCGCCGGGCTCTCGACGCGCAGCGTCCCGCCGAGCGCCTCGACGCGGTCCGCGAGACCGCGCAGGCCCGAGCCCGCCCGCTGGTCGGCTCCGCCGACGCCGTCGTCGGCGACCTCGATCAGCGCGGCGCCGTCCTGGCGTGACACGCGCACGCTGACGACGGTGGGCTGCGCGTGCTTGGCGGCGTTGGTGACGGCCTCGGCGACGAGGTAGTACGCGGCCACCTCGACGGGGGCGGGGAGGCGCTCGTCGAGGCGCACCGAGAGCTCGACCGGGGCGGTCGCGCGCCCGGCCACCACCGCGAGCGCCGGTTCGAGCCCGCGGTCGGTGAGGATCGCGGGATGGATGCCCCGCGCGAGCTCGCGGAGCTCCCCGAGCGCCTCGGTCAGCTCCGCGCGGGCCTGCCGGAGGAGCTCGCCCGCCTCGGGGTGCTCGTCGGCGACGCGCAGCTCGGATCGCCGGAGCGTCAGGGCGAGCGCGACGAGGCGCTGCTGGGCGCCGTCGTGCAGGTTGCGCTCGAGGCGCCGGCGCTCGGCGTCGCCCGCCTGGACGATCCGCGCGCGCGATGCCGCCAGCTCCTCGCGCGCCTGCGCGTTGGCGAGCGCGAGCGCCACCAGCTCGGTGAAGTCGGCGATGCGCTGCTCGGATCCGGCCGGGAACGGCGTGTCCTCGATCGTGGACACCATGACCGCGCCCCAGAGCCCGGCCACGAGGGTGATCGGCGCGCCGACGGCGGCGCGAAAGCCGAGTCCGCGCAGCATCTCGGCGGTGGAGCCCGTCATGCCCTCGTAGCTGTCGAGGCGCTCAGGGCGGCCGCTGCGCCTGATCCGGGCCGCCACGGTGTCGCCGTCGAGCGCCACGGGCGTCCCCAGCGGCACCGCGCGCACGTCGCCGCTGCTCCACTCGCCCACGACGACCGCCGTCCCGTCGCGCTCGTAGCGCACCATGTTGGAGGTCTGGGCGGCGAGGAGGCGGCCGACCTCCTCGGTCACGGTGGCGAAGACGCGCTCCGGCCCGGCCGCGCCGGCCACGACGGTCGCGACGCGCCGCAGCGCCGCCTGCTCCTCGGCGAGCGAGCGCAGCGCCTGCTCGTCCCGGCGGCGTTCGGTGACGTCGCGGATGAACCCCGTGAACAGCGGCTGCCCGGGCAGCCGCGGCCGGGTGATGGCGATCTCGACGGGGAACTCCGACCCGTCGGCCCGCATCGCCGGGAGCTCCACGGGGTGGCCCACCATCCGGCCCTGGCCCGTCGCGACGTAGCGCTCGACGCCCTCGCGGTGGGCCGCGCGCAGGGCCGGGGGGATGATCAGCTCGGCCAGCTCGCGCCCCACCATCTCACCGGCGGCGTAGCCGAAGGTCCGCTCGGCGGCGGGGTTGACCTCGACGACGCGGCCGTCGGCGTCCATCGTCACGATGCAGTCGAAGGCGGCGTTCAGGATCGCGCTCTTGCGCGCATCGCTCTCGCGCAGGCGGGTCTCCGCCCGCCAGCGCTCGACGCACTGGCCGATGCGCCCACCGAGGCTGGTCATCGTCGTCAGCAGGACGTCGTCGGGCTCCCGGCGTTCGCGGGCGAGGAACTCCATGGCGCCGAGGACGCCGGTCGCACCGCGGACCGGGAAGCAGAAGGCCGTCCGCAGGCCGGCGCGGGTCGCGCTGGGCCCCCGGGGGAAGTTCCCCTCGTCGCGGACGTCGACGATCCACGCCGGCCTGCCGCTGTCCCACACCCGGCCGGGCAGGCCCTCGCCGGGAGCGAGCGTGGTGGCCCGGGTGGTCTGCTCGAACGGCTCGGACCCCTGCCAGATCTCGACGCACCGCAGCGCCCCGCCATCCACGCCGGCGGGCATCCAGAACGCCCCGACCTCCCATCCCAGGGAGGCGCCGATGGCGGCCAGCAGCCTCGGGTACGCGGACGCCTCGTCGCCCGTGTCGGCCAGCACGCGCGCGACCTCGTGCTCGGTCCGCAACAGGACCGCCGCGTCGTGGTGCTGCGCGTCCCCGGTCATGGCCTCGGATGGTCGACGCGCCAACCTTGCCACAGCGCACCACGCACCGCGAGCGGCCCTCGCCCGCCCGCTCTCCGGGAGGCGCGCCTAGCGGCTGCCGGCGCGGGCCTCGTCGCGCTCGCGGCGGGGCTCGGGCGTCCGGTCGGGCTGCGCGTCGCGGAAGCGGCCGGTCACCGACTCGTCGAGCTCGCGGTGCGCGACCCGGCGCAGGAAGCCGTGGGTGACGATGACGTGGATGCGCGACTGGGTGTTCGTGTACACGAACTTGCTCAGCGAGTGCGCGATGGCGGGGTAGAAGTTCGCGACCTCGACCTCGACGTTGATCCTCGCCTTGCCGGGGATGTCGCACGCCAGCCGCCGCACGTCGATCTCCAGGTAGCCGTCGCCCTCGCGGCCCGACGGCGCGACGAGCAGCCCCTTCTTGATCCGCCAGCGGACGATGCCGCGGTCGGCGTTGGTCTCGTACTCCGGCGCGTCGAAGGTCAGCAGCTTGAAGGGCCGGAACAGCAGGCAGGCGTAGCGCTCGGTCTCCGTGTAGTAGACGCGGACGAGGCCGAGCGTGCAGGCGCTGAGGAACGACCAGTACGTGCGCGCGAGGCGCTCGAGCGTGGAGGGCGTCCACAGCTCCTCGAACAGGTCCTCGGGGAGGACCATGTCCGCCGACTGGATCGAGCGCACCACGCCGTCGGCGTCGATCCTGGTGTCGTCGGTCGGCGTGCGGATCTCGACGCCCTCGATCGTGCGCGACCCCGCGAGGAGCCGGCGGACGCCCAGCACGACGGCGAGGGCGACGAGGGCGAGCGCGGCCAGGACGGTCAGCGGCGTCATCGCGGGTCTGGATGCTACGCGGCGAGCGCCTCGCGCACGGCGTCGTCGAAGCCCAGCGGCGCGTCGTTGACCCCGGGCGGCGGCGCGTCGCGCACCACCGTCTCGGCCGACAGCCCGGCGACGAGCGGCTTGACCAGCCCGAGCTCGACCGGCGTCACGAGCGCCACCCAGTACGAGGACAGCCGCGGCGTGAAGAACGGCACCGGCACCGTGGCGGGCGGCCGGCGGCCGAGGGCGTGGGCGCAGCGCTCGAGCATCTCGCGGTAGGTCAGGACGTCGGCGCCGCCGAGCTGGACCTCCGCGGGCGCCGGCTCGAGCTCGGCCAGGGCGGCGAGCGCCCGCACGACGTCGCCGATCGCGACCGGCTGCGAGCGGGTGTCCAGCCACTTCGGCGTGATCATCACCGGCAGGCGCTCGACGAGGCCGCGCAGGATCTGGAACGAGGCGCTGCCGGCGCCGACGACCATCGCGGCGCGCACGTAGACCAGCTCGGGCACCGCGGCGCGCAGCAGCTCGGCGACCTCGTGGCGGCTGCGCAGGTGCTCAGACACGGAGTCGCCGCCCTCCAGGCCGCCGAGGTAGACGACGCGCGCGACGCCCGCCCGCGCCGCGGCGCGGCCGAAGCCGGTGGCCGCGCGCCGGTCGCGCTCGGCGAAGTCCTCGCCGTTGCCGCGGCCCATCGAGTGCACGAGGTAGTAGGCGACGTCGACGCCCTCCAGCGCGGCGTCCAGGCCCGC